>JANMPW010000022.1:0-6378 GCA_031370065.1 Acidobacteriota bacterium | reverse complement strand
CCGACTCTGACGCTCGTCTATCTGCCCCATCTCGATTACAACCTCCAGCGATTCGGCCCCGGGTTTCCGGGCATCGCGCGCGACGTGGCTGCCGTGGACGAAGTCTGCGGCGAGCTGATTGATGCCGCCGAGCGCGCGGGTGCCGCAATCGTGGTGCTGTCCGAGTACGGCATCACCGAGGTCTCGAACCCGATTCACGTGAATCGGGCGCTGCGCCGGGCCGGCTGGCTCCGCGTGCGCGAGGAGCGGGGTCGCGAACAGCTCGATCCCGGCGCATCCGATGCCTTTGCCGTGGCCGATCATCAGATCGCGCACGTCTACGTGGCGCGACCCGAACTCGTGGGCGAAGTCGCGCAAGTGTTGCGCAGCCTGCCGGGCGTCGAGCAGGTGCTGGACGAAGAAGGGAAACGTGCGGCGGGCCTGGATCATCCGCGCTCGGGCGAGCTGATTGCGATATCTGATGCGCGAAGCTGGTTCACTTACTACCACTTCCTCGACGACGATCACGCACCGGACTATGCCCGCACGGTCGATATTCACCGCAAGCCCGGCTACGACCCGGTCGAACTCTTCGTCGATCCCAAGCTGAGGCTACCGAAACTGCGGATCGCGGCCCGACTGGCCCAGAAGGCGCTTGGCATGCGCTATCTCATGGACGTAATATCGCTCGATGCAACGCTTGTGCGGGGCTCCCACGGCCGCCCGACCGACCGGCCCGAAGTCGGTCCACTATTCATAACCTCCATGCCCGATCTGGTAAGTACGGGGCCGGTTGCGGCTGGCGAAGTTAAGTCACTGCTACTCGAGCACGTCTTTGGCGCTGTTAAACCGGTTGCGGATAAGACGGCATGACACCAGTGGAATTGCTGGGACGGTGGCTCGCGGCCAGGCTGCCTGAGAGCGCGCTGGCATGGCTCGCGAACGGCATCGAGCGGTGTAGCACCGGAATCGCCGATCGTGACCTCTACCTGCTGATGAGCGCCGTCTCACGGCACGTCGGCAAAGGACCGCTCGCCCTCACCGACGCGGAGCTCGCGGCCGGGTCGGCAAGCCGCCCGGGTTGGGATCCCCGCGACTGGACGCTGGACCAGGCGGTGCGCGTGTACCTGCTTTGTGCGAGCACCTCGGGGGGCGCACAGTGTAGCGTGAGGCTGGACCGGCTCTGCAGCGCCGCCGACATCGGGGAACTCGTCGCGTACTATCGTGGCTTGCCGCTGTACCCCGATCAGCCGCGCTATGCGCTGCGGGCGGCGGAGGGCGTTCGGTCGAACATGCGGGTGGTCTTCGAAGCCGTGGCGCACCGAAATCCCTATCCGTCGGAGGAGTTTACCGAGGCGGCGTGGAATCAGCTGGTGCTGAAAGCGCTGTTCGTCGGCAGCCCACTGGCGCCCATTGTCGGACTGGACAGGCGGCGAAATCCGACCCTTGCCCGAATGCTCTGCGATTACGCACACGAACGGTGGGCGGCATCGCGGCCCGTCAGTCCGGAATTGTGGCGCTGTGTCGGCCTCTTCGCCGCAGGTCCGGTGCTCGAGGACTTCGTGCGCTTGTTCGAGCGCGGCACGGCCGATGAACAGCAGGCGGCCGCCCTTGGGCTGCGCGAGGCAACCGATCCCGGAGCGGCGCGGCTGTTAGAATTGCACGCGCCCGTGACACGGGACGGCCGCGACTCAAGCCTCGCTTGGGAGCGGCTGACGGCCGCGGGCACCTGAGGACGAGGACACGGAGATCCGCATGCGATTCATTGATCCGCATATCCACATGAGCGCCCGAACCACGGATGACTACGAGCGAATGGCCGCGGCCGGCGTCGTCGCCGTCATCGAGCCGGCGTTCTGGCTGGGCCAGCCCCGCACACACGTGGGGACGTTCATCGACTACCTGGCGAACCTCGTGGGGTGGGAGCGCTTCCGCGCCTCCCAATTCGGCATCCGCCACTACTGCACGATCGGCCTCAACAGCAAGGAAGCCAACAACGAGGCGCTGGCCGAGCAGGTGATGGACATCCTGCCGCTCTTCCTCGGCAAGGAAGGGGTGGTTGCAGTCGGCGAGATCGGTTACGACGACCAGACCGAGGCCGAGGATAAGTTTTACCGCGCGCAGTTGCAACTCGCTCGGGATCTGGGGATGCTCGTGCAGGTCCATACGCCGCACCGCGACAAGAAGCGGGGCACTACACGGAGCATGGATGTTGCGGTCGAGATGGGGCTCGATCCGGGTTCGGTGATCATCGATCACAACAACGAGGAGACCGTCCAGGAGGTGCTCGACCGCGGCTTTTGGGCAGCCTTCACCATTTATCCCGAGACCAAGATGGGCAGCGAGCGGATGGTGGAGATCGCCCGACGATACGGGTCGAACCGGATCTTCATCGACTCGAGCGCCGACTGGGGCAAGTCCGATCCGCTTGCCGTGCCGAAGACGGCGCGGCTGATGATCGAGCGCGGCATCCCCCGCTCCAACGTCGAAGCCATCTGTTACGGCAATGCGCTCGCGGCTTTTGGCTCTAGCGGTCAATTCAAGGAGGAGGACTGGCTGATTCACCAGCCGCGCGATGAGCGACTGCTCTACCTCGGCAACTCCGTGTTGCGCGGGCAGCAGCCACGGGTGGACGAACTACCGGCTATCCCCGAGTTCGACGAGCGGCGGATCGTCAAATGACGGCGGGGGGAACCTCGGCACGGGGGAGCGACATGCACGACAACGCGGCGAAAGTCGCCGACCTGCCGGCTGGCGCGGTGTATCAACAAGAGTTCGCGATCCGTTACGACTATCCGGTGTACTTCACCGAACGGGTCTTCGATTGCGAGAATCCGGTATTCGAGCACGCCTTGTGCCGGCGCGAGCGCGGCAAGCGCCATCGCTTCGCCGCATTCATCGATGCCAATGTGGCTGCGAGCTGGCCGGCGCTGGCGCACGAGATCGCCGCCTATGCGCGGACCCATGGCGACACGATGGAAGTCGTCGCCCAGCCGGAGGTCGTTGCGGCGGGCGAACACGCGAAGAACGACGCGAGTGTTCTGACGCGGATCCAGCAACGCCTCGGTGAACTCGCTATCGATCGCCACTCCTACGTTGTAGCCGTGGGTGGCGGCGCGCTGCTCGATATGGTGGGTTTCGCCGCGGCCACCACGCACCGCGGGGTGCGGCATATTCGCATTCCCACCACCGTGCTGGCGCAGAACGATTCTGGCGTGGGCGTCAAGAATGGCGTCAATGCCTTCGGCAAGAAGAACTTCCTCGGGTGTTTCGCCCCGCCTGATGCCGTCCTCAACGACGTCTGCTTCCTTCGAACGCTTCATCCCCGCGACCGCATCGCGGGCATGGCGGAGGCTATCAAGGTCGCGCTGATCCGCGACGCAGTGTTCTTCGAGTGGCTGGAGGCCAATGCCGACGCCCTTCGAGAATTCGTTCCGGCCGCCGTCGCGCGCATGATCAGGCGTTGCGCGGAGCTGCACATGCACCAGATTGCCCATGGTGGCGATCCCTTCGAAAGGGGCAGCGGCCGTCCGCTCGATTACGGCCATTGGTCGGCCCACAAGCTCGAGGCACTCACGGCGCACGAGCTGCGTCACGGCGAGGCAGTGGCGATCGGCGTAGCGCTCGACACGCGCTACTCCGTGCAGACCGGCATGTTGCCGGCCGGAGCGGATGAGCGCGTTCATGCCCTGTTCAAACGACTCGGCTTCCATCTGTGGCACCCGGCGATGGAATCGCGCGACGATCGCGGCCGCTTCTTGATTCTGGACGGCATCGAGGAATTCCGCGAGCATCTGGGCGGCGAGCTCACGGTGACGATGTTGCAAAGCATCGGTCACGGCGAAGAGGTCAACAGCCTCGATTGCGGCCAAATCCTGCAGGCCATGTCGTGGTTGCGACGCCGGGAGACCGGCCAGTGAGGCTCGGCAGCAGCCATCTGACCTACTGCACGAACATCCACCCGGGAGAGTCCTGGAACGAAATCAGCGCCAACCTGGAGCACTACTTGCCGCGCGTCAAGCGCCGCGTTTGCCCGGATGCGCCCTTCGGAGTGGGTCTGCGCCTTTCCGCGGCAGCGGCTCGGTCGCTGAGCGCGCCCGACACGTTGGCACAGTTCGCCGACTTCCTACGCGCGAACGATCTGTACGTCTTCACCATTAACGGCTTTCCCTACGGCCCTTTCCACGGCACGCGGGTCAAAGAGAGCGTCTATCTGCCGGACTGGCGCGACGATGCTCGGCTCGAGTACACGAACCAGCTTGCGGACCTCATGGCGACGTTGTTGCCTTCGGGCAGCGAGGTTGGCAGCATCAGCACGGTGCCCGGTGCGTTCAAGCGCAACGCCGTCACGCCCGACGCAGTCGCGCGGATCGCGGATCAGTTGATTCGGCACGTCGCCCACCTGGTGAAGGTCGAGCGCGATACCGGCCGCAGGATCGCGCTCGCACTCGAGCCGGAGCCCTGCTGCCTGCTCGAGACCGTCGACGAGACCGTGGCGTTCTTCGGCAGCCATCTCTACTCGAAACGTGCGGCGACGACCCTGGCCTCGCTTGCAGGATTCGGCGTGCATGAAGCCGAACATGCGCTGCGGCGCCATCTCGGCGTATGTCTCGACGTATGCCACGCCGCGGTCGAATTCGAGGATCCGGCGAATTGCTTCGATGCACTCGCCGGTGCGGGCATTCCGATCGCCAAGATGCAGGTGACCGCGGGACTGCGCATCCCGCGGGTGACGGCGGACGCCGTCGCGGCTCTTCAAGGCTTGGACGAGCCGGTATACCTGCACCAGGTCGTCGAGCGTGGGTCCGGGGCGCTGCGCCGCTACGTCGACATCGACGCCGCGTGTGCGTCGGAGACCTGGCGCAGCGGCGATTGCGAATGGCGCGTGCATTTCCACGTACCCGTGTTCCTGGAGCAACTCGAGGAGTCTTCTTCCACGCAGCCCTTTGTTCGCGAGATGCTGGCGCTGCACCGGCAGCAGGCGCGGACGCCGCATCTCGAGGTCGAGACCTATACGTGGTCCGTGCTGCCCGCACGGGCCCGCGAGGTTCCGATCGAGGAAGCGATTGCGCGTGAGTTGCTCTGGGTGCAGCGCGAGCTCGCGTGAACTTCCAGGTCGCTCTGAAGCTGGGTCGCATCTCCAATCTGCCGACGGTCTGGACGAATACTCTGGCGGGCGTCGTTCTCGCAGGGGGAGCGACTGGCGATGCCCGCGTGCCCTGGCTCATGCTCGCGCTGTCGCTTTGCTACGTAGCGGGGATGTTTCTCAACGACGCTTTCGATCGGCAGTTCGATGCACGACACCGGCCGGAGCGGCCGATTCCCTCGGGCGAAGCGACCGCGACCACCGTTTTCGGGGCCGGCTTCGCCATGCTCGCGGTCGGCGTCGCGTTGCTGACGTGGATAGGCTACGGGTTTTCGGAAGGCACCGGCTGGCGCCCCGCGCTTGCAGGCGTCGCTCTCGGGGCGACGATCGTGATTTACGACTGGCGCCACAAAGAGAACCCGCTGAGCCCCGCCGTGATGGGGCTCTGCCGCGTGCTCGTCTACGCCACGGCCGCCTACGCGGTTGCGGTCGACCCGTCGCCGCGCGTCTTTGCGATGGGCTTTCTGCTGCTCTGCTATCTGATCGGGCTGACGTATATTGCGAAGCAGGAACACCTCGAGCACGTCGCGAATCTCTGGCCGCTCGCGTTTCTGGCGGCTCCCCTGCTTTGGGGACTGCAAGCGTCGCTGACAGACGCCATCGTCGCCGGCATTGGGCTCCTGTTCCTGCTGTGGGTGCTGTATTCGCTTGCGTTTCTGCGCAGGCGCCGTCCCGGCGACGTGCCCAAGGCGGTTGGCGGTCTCCTGGCGGGGATTTGCCTGTGGGATGCGCTGGTGCTGGCGGCCGCCGGCCACGCGTCGGTTGCAGCGCTCGCGCTGGTTCTCTTCGGGTTGACCCTGTTGCTCCAGCGATATGTATCGCCTACTTGAGCCATTTCCGGGATGGCCGGCGTCGATTCTTGAATCTGGCGCCCGGCCGCAACGGCCTAGATGTCTTTCCGTGAAGCGCTGAAGAACAGTCGCCAGGTCCGTGCGTGACGGCCAACGCTTGCCTCGTACAGCCTCGTTCGATCGACCAGAACGCCTGACAAGAAGAGCGCGAGAGCCAGTCCAATCAGCGAGCGATCGACCGGACGAAGGGCTTGGTTACCGAAGCGATGTTGCGCAAGGAAGCCCGGATTCCAATCGCTGACAAGTCCGTCGGTCTTCCATGCGTAGAGTGCCGGGTTCGTGCCCCAAGTCTCGTTCTCCGCCCGGTTGCGCCGGAGGTGCAGATGTCGCTGCGTACCGAGCGACGTAGATACCTGAAAGGTGTAAAGGCCAGAACCGGTGTCGGGCAGTGTCGCCCGCAAC
>JANMPW010000724.1:0-4546 GCA_031370065.1 Acidobacteriota bacterium | reverse complement strand
CGATCCAGTCGAGCTCCACCATCGTCCAGGCCTTGAGATGCACGCCCGGGAACTTCGTCTTCAGCGCCCGCAGCAGCCCCGTGTAGTACTCGAACGGCCAGGTCGGATGCAGCCCGCCCACGATGTGGAACTCGGTGACCGCCTCGCCATACCCCTTACCCGCCTCGGCCACGCACTCGTCGATCGCCATCTCGTACCCGCCCGGCTCGTTGACCTTCTTTGCCCAGGCGCAGAGGGCGCAGTCCACCCAGCAGAGGTTCGTCGGGTTGAGATACCGGTTGACATTATAGAAAGCGAGATTGCCGTGGCGCTTCTCGCGGACGTGATTGGCGAGGCGCCCGAGGCCGAGGAAGTCCCGGGTCGCAAAGAGCGCGACACCGTCCTCGAAGGAGAGTCGCTCGCCGGCGAGGACCTTCTCCGCCATCGGCGCGAGGTCCGAGTCGCCGAAGGCCGAAAGCAGCTCGGTCACGGGATGGCGGGCTTGGTCACCGACTGGAAGGGATCATGGGACTCCGGGGCGACGTCGTCGACGAAGGGGGTCAGGTACCGGTAGCAGTCCCAGCAGTACTTCTCTTCCGCCTTGAACTGGAAGTCCACGACCCGGCCGACGGCAGGAAAGTCGAGGATTTCCTTGCCGCAGCGGTGGCACATGTCCTTCTGCCCCTTGATCAGCCGCCAGACCGGTCCCATAAACTCACCCCCGGCGAGAATGCTATCAAGATTCGAGCCAATGCCCCCGGGATGTCCGGAGCCCGAAGACCACGAGCGCCGCGCTGGCGGCGAGCGCGATCGCCGCCCCGATCAGAAAAGCGGCGTGCGGCCCGAACACCTTCCACCAGACCCCGAACAGGACCGAAGCCGGCAGCGCCGCCAGGCCGATACTCGCGTGGAAGGCCCCAAACGCCCGGCCGCGGACGTGGGCGGGCACGAGATCCGCAACGAGCGCGCGCTCGGCCCCCTCGGTCAGGGCGTAGAAGAGCGCATAGAACGCGAAGAGGCCCCAGAGCTGCGTCGGGCCGACGACATACGCAAAGCCGACGTAGGAGATCGCGTAGACGATCCACCCCGCCATGATCGTGGGCACCCGCCCCAACCGGTCCGCCAGGGCGCCGCCCGGCACGCCCGCGGCCGCCTTGACGCCGTGAAAAACCGCCCAGAGCAGAGGCAGTTGCCAGATCGGCATTCCGGTGTCGCGGGCCCGCAGGAGCAGGAAGGCGTCGGTGGAGCTCGCGAGCGCGAACAGAACGAAGATCCCGATGGCGGCCCAGAATCGCTTCGGCAGCGCGCCGGCGGGCGGGGGAGCGTCCGGCGCGACGGGCTCGACGCGCCGCGGCGTTTCCCGCAGACGGAAGACCAGCAGCAACACCCCCGCGATGCCCGGGACCGCGGCGAGCAGGAAGACGGAGCGCTCGTCCTCGAAGACGAACCGGAGAAGGAACGCAGCGAGCAGGGGCCCCACCACGGCGCCGGCGTTGTCCATGGCGCGCTGCAGACCGAAGGCGCGGCCGCGGTGCTCCGGCGCGACCATGTCCGCGAGCAGCGCGTCGCGCGGCGAAGTGCGGATGCCCTTGCCGACGCGGTCGGCGAATCGGATCGCGAGCACCTGGCCCCAGGTCATGGCCAGTCCGACGAGCGGCCGCACCAGGGCCGCGATCGAATACCCGGCGACGACCATCGGCTTCCTGCGCCGCACGCGGTCCGACCACCAGCCCGAGATCATCTTCATGAACGAGGCCGTCGCTTCCGCCACACCCTCGATGAGCCCGATCGCCGCGGGCCCAGCGTGGAGGGTGCGTGTCAGGAAGCCGGGCAGAAGCGGAAAGATCATGTCGGAGGCGACGTCCGACAAGAAGGAAACCCAGCCGAGGAGCATGACGCCGGCATTCATGCGTGGCTTCTGTTGTTGTTGCATAAATAATTAGGTCGTAAGTCTATTTAACCTAATATTATTAGGAAAGCTTCTCTCGTCCTGTCTCATCATAATCGCCGCGTGCGCCTCCACTCCTCCGATTCCTTCATTCTCGGCACGCACGCCCTCAAGGAGACCGACCGCATCGTCTCCTTTCTCACGCGCGACGCCGGCAAGAAGCGCGGTGTGGCCCGGGGAGCGCGCCGCTCGAAGAGCATCTTCTCGGGCGCGCTCGAGCCCATGACGGAAGCCCGCGTCGTCTACTACGAGAAGGAAGGAAGCGACCTCGTCTCGATCAACGCCGCGGATCCGATCCGGCCCTCGTTCGCCCTCTCGAACGAGCTCGACCGCGCGCTGCTTCTCTCGACGCTGGCGGAAAGCCTGGAGACCTTTGTCTCCGAGTCCGACCCGGCCGAGCCTTTCTATCGACTCGCCCGCCACGCCATGGATGCGCTCTTCGCCGGCGCACCGGCCGCTCTCGCGGCGGCGTACTTCGACGTCTGGATCCTGAAGCTCTCCGGCCTCTTCCCGTCCCCGCGCGAGTGCGCCGGCTGCGGACGCGCTCTCGAGGAGGCGGACCCGCTGACTTACGACGAGGCGCGCCCGGGCTTCATCGGCGCCGAGTGCCGCCGCGGCGAAGTCCTTCGCCTGACCCCCGACGCGCGCCGGACTCTCTTCGCCTTCCTCTCCGGCCCGCTCGATCCCGACTCCCGGCCGAAAGGCCTGCCCGAGATCAGCCGCGTCGCGCGCCTCGCCCGCCGGCACTTCCTGGGACACGAGCTGAAGTCGCAGCGGGTGCTGGCCGAGGTGCTGGGGTAGATTTCACTCTTGCTCGCGGGGTTGGGCCGCGGGCGGGAAGTCCCTGTCGGCTTCTCCTAAGTTCAGCACCTGGGACACGTGAACGGAGCGGTACCTCCGGAAAGGGTGGCGGTCTTGAGCGTCGTGGCGCCATCGATGAACGCTGTCTATGGGCCCCGCGACGTCGCCCGGATCGTCCCCTTCCTCGCCTCGGGACGCCGCCGCCGGCATCACCGGCGCCGCCCTCGAGGTCTTCGGCGGTACGCCTCTGGTCATGCAGCCATGACCGGGGTCTGGCCCGCGTTGCCTGTCTGCGCGTGTTGCCGCGTTGCACGAGGCTCTGCGTCTCGCGCAGATGGACCTCATCCGCTCTCCGAACTTCTCCCAGCCAATCCATTGGGCGGCGTTCGAGCTCAACGGGGATTGGAAGTAGTGTTCCACTAGTGTTACACTTCGGCCGTGCCGACCAAGAACCCTCGGGTCAACACAGTCCTGGAGCCGCCCCTCTTCCGAGCCGTCGAACGGCTCGCGAAGAGCGACCACGTCTCGCTCTCGGAGAAGGTTCGGGATCTCGTCCGCGAAGCGGTCGAGCTCTTCGAGGACGAGGGTCTCGAATCTCTCGCTCGCGAGCGCCGGATCCGAGCCCCGAAAAGACGCTGGCTCTCGGGTGACGAGGTAAGGCGGCGCCTGAAGCTCCGCTGAAGAGTCCTTGCCGGGACCGTACGAGGTTCGCTACCGCCCCGAGGTCGTCGACGAGGACCTGGCCGTCATCCCGCGTAACCTTCAAAAGCGCATTCTCGGCGCGATCGACTCGCGCCTCAGAACCGAGCCGGCGAGATACGGCGTTCGATTGCGCCGCTCGCTCTGGGGACTCTGGAAGCTCCGCGTCGGGGACTATCGCGTCGTGTACGAGATTGCGGAGTCCGAAATCTTCGTCTGGGCGATCGCACATCGCAAGTCCGTCTACGGCGAGGTGGAACGGCGCTCGGCCCGTTGAGGAAGCCTGCCGCTGCGCTCGATCGTCGCCGCGTTGTTCAGGAGGGCGTCATCGGCCATAGACGGTGCCTTTGCGCCGCGTTCGAGCTCATCGGGGACTGGAAGCCACGCCTCGCGACAATATGCAGGCAGGGGTCGATGGGGAGGTCTAGAATTCAGGCATGAGCGTTCCGGCCGCGTTGAAGTTTACCTACGAGGACTACGCCCTCCTCCCCGAGGACCGCCGTTACGAGGTCGTGGATGGGGAGCTGCTCTTGACGCCCGCGCCGACGCCGTTTCATCAGGTCGTTTCCGAGCGAATCGGGCACCTGCTCGGCGCTTTCCTGAGACGCACGGGTGCCGGTGTCATGTTCTATGCCCCATGCGACGTGGTGCTCTCCGCTCATGACGTGGTCCAGCCCGACATCGTCGTCGTGCTGGCGGACCATAAGGCCGTCGTCGGCGAGAGTTTCATCGCGGGCGCACCGGATCTCGTCATCGAGGTGCTATCCCCATCGACCGAGCGCCGCGACCGGATCGCCAAGGCAAAGCGCTATTCGACCTTTGGCGTGCCCGAGATGTGGCTCGTGGATCCGGCCGAAAAGACGATCGAGGTTCTCGTCAATTCACGGGAAGGGTTCCAACGCTGGGCGATCTTCGGCGAGAGCGATACCGTCCGCTCCGTGGTCCTGGCCGGCCTCGAGTTCGCTGCCGCTCCAGTGTTTCGGCCGATCTGAGCCTCGTCGCTGCGTTTCTCGGGGAGCCCGACTACGCGCATTCGAGGGATTGTCTTGTGTGGAACGCCGTTGGGGGCTTCGCAGTTCATGCTTCTTCCCCTTACTGCAGTCCGAACGTCCTGGTGAG
>JANMPW010000161.1:0-1553 GCA_031370065.1 Acidobacteriota bacterium | reverse complement strand
GTAGCGGTAGGCGCCGGCCGGAAGTCCGGCGCCCTCGCCTCCGATGGCAAGAACGGAGCGGAGATCCAGCGGCGCGGCGAACACGTTTTCGCCTCCCGCGGACACCGCGCCGCAGATCGGGCGGCCTGCGGCCCGCGCGTCGGCGGCGAAAGGCTCGAACGAGACCAGCCCGGACACCGGAATGCGCAGCACGCTTCCGGCGCTCGCGCGCACGGCTCGCGGGTGGAAGAAGTCGGCGGTCCCGGGCGCCGCGAGCACGCCCGCGCAGCCGGCCGCCTCCGCAACGCGCACGATCGCGCCGAGGTTGCCCGGGTCCTGGATCCCGAAGAGAAACACGACGGCCCCGGGGCGGCCGAGGATCTCCGCGACCGGCACGTCCCGGCGTCGCGCGATTGCGAGCATGTGTTGCGGCGTGCGCGCGTCGGCGAGGCGCTCGAGGACGGCGCGCGAGACCAGGCGCGGATGGGCGTCGGTCAGCGCGGCCAGGCGTCCTGGCCGAATGCTCCCGTCGTGGAGGACGTGTTCGAGGGGGATTCCGGCGGCCACGGCGTCGAGGATCATCTTCTCCCCCTCGAGCAGCAGGTGCGTGCGCTCCTCGAGGCTGCGGGCAATTTCGCGGATGAGAGGGTTGGCGGGGGACTCGATTGCTGGCACGGCCTCCATGCTATAACCGCGCGCGATGAAATCGCTGCGCGACAAGGCCACCCTCATGGGCGCCATGGAGCATGCTGCGAGCGGTTCGGCGTCCTCGGGCCTGTGGACATTCCCGGCGATGATCGCCGCCGCCTTCGTCGTCGCCTGGGGCGCGGAGGCCGCGGAGTTTCTGATGTCCCAGGGCCTTGCCCTCGCGATTCTCGCTCTCGTCCAGACGATGCCCGAGTTCGCGGTCGAAGCGGTCATCGCGTGGAAGGCGGGCAAGAATCCCGACATGGTCCACCTCGCGATCGCGAACTTCACGGGGAGCCTGCGCCTGCTCACGGGCTTCGGCTGGCCCATGATCTACGCGGTGGCCGCGTTCTACTCGCGCCGGCGGCGCAACCGGCCGCTGCGGGCCATCGCCCTCGCGGACGACCACGCCGTCGAGGTGCTGGGCCTTCTGCCGCCGCTGGCCTATTTCGTGATCGTGTGGGCCAAGGGCAACCTCTCGCTGTGGGACGCCGCGTTCCTGATCGGGACCTACATCCTCTATCTGACCGTCCTCCTGCGCATGCCGCCGCGGGAGGAGACGGTCGAAGAAGAGGACGAGATCCCCGCGGTGTCCCGGTGGGCGTTGTCTTTCGAGGGATGGAAGCGCTGGGCCGCGGTGGGCGGCCTCTTCGCCGTCGGTGGAGCCGTCATCCTCCTGGTCGCCGAGCCGTTCCTCGCCTCGATGATGGCGCTCGCGGCCAGCCTGGGCATCTCGCAGTTCGTCTTCATCCAGTGGGTGGCCCCGTTCATCTCGGAGTTCCCGGAGAAGCTCTCGGCGTTCGCGTGGGCGCGACGCATCACGAGGGCGCCGGTCGCGCTCCTGAACATGGTGTCCTCGAACATCAATCAGTGGGGCGTGCTCTCGG
>JANMPW010000583.1:0-3958 GCA_031370065.1 Acidobacteriota bacterium | reverse complement strand
TCGAAGCTCAAGCCGCGCTCGATCCGCAAGCTCTGGAAGGACCCGATGTGCGACTGCGATGATTGGCAGACCATCATCGCGGGCTCTCCCGAGGCCGTGCCGATGGCGCAGGCCCCTCCGCCGCAGGGCGGCAGCGGCCCCGGCGGCAATCGCACGCCGAGGCCCGACCAGCTCACGCCCGCGTCCGGAGGAGGCCTCACGCCCACGCCGCCTCCGTTTCTCGGCGGCGGGGGAGGCGCCCGGGTCACCCCGACGCCGTCTTCGTCCTTCGGACCGAGTACGGGCAAGCCGATCGGGCCCATCGTCGGCGTGCGCTCGAAGGTGCGCCGCAAATCGGTCTTCGAGTGGCGCAGCCGCGGCTACACCGACGAGTGGCGCTTCATCGCGGGCGACGCCGACAACGAGAATGGGCCGAGCTTCGATCCGAACATCCTGCGCGGGCCGCACTTCACACCTTCCCCCGGCGCGCGGTAGTCTCGGCGCGGTGATCCTGCGGCGCGTCCTCGACAACGGCGTCACGGTCCTGATCGACCGGATGGCGGACGTGCGCTCGTTCTCCCTCGGCTTCTTCGTCCGCGCGGGCTCGGCCACGGAGCCGGCGTCGCGGCAGGGGCTCTCGCACTTTCTCGAGCACCTCCTCTTCAAGCGGACGCGCCGGCGGTCGAACGCCGAGATTGCGCAGGCGATCGACCGGCTCGGAGGCGATGTCGACGCCTTCACGACCCGGGAGTACACGGGCTTCTACTGCCGCACGCTCGACGCTCGGTTCTCCGAGGCGCTCGAATGCTCGGCGACGTCGTTTTGGCGCCGGCCTTCCGTGCGGCCGACGTTGAGGTCGAGCGGGGTGTGATCCTCGAGGAGATCGGCGAGGCGAACGACAACCCGGAGGACCTGGCCCACGAGAACTTCGTCCGCGCCTTCTGGAAGGGCCATCCCCTCGGCGCGCCGATTCTCGGAACCGAGCGGACGGTCCGCGCGATACGGATGGACGATCTCTACCGCTACTACCGCTCCCGATATGTTCCCGGCCAGCTCGTCGTCGCCGTCGCGGGGCACGTGCGCGAGGCCGAGGTGCTGAAGTCGATCGAGCGGCTCTTGCGCCGCCGGACGCTGGGCGGGCGACGCCGCGCTCCTGCTCCGGGGCGTTCCCCGCGCCCGCACCGGCACGCTCGAATCCACGGGAAGTCCGGGCTCGAGCAGGCGCACCTCTGCTTCGGAATGGGCGCGAGCTCGCAGGCGAGCGGACGGCGCTTTGCCGGCGCGCTCTTCGACACCGTTCTCGGCGGAGGAATGTCCTCCCGGCTCTTCCAGGAGGTGCGGGAGCGGCGCGGCCTCGTGTACACGATCGGCTCGGCGTTGAATTCCTACTGGTTGGGCGGTTACGAGACGATCTCCGCGGCGTGCGCCTCGAAGAACCTGCCGCGCGTCGTGGACGTCACGCTCCGCGAGCTTGCGAAGTTGAAGCGCGGCGGCGTCCGGCCGCGGGAGCTCGCCTGGGCGAAGGAGAATCTCACCGGCAATCTCGTCCTCGCGCTCGAATCGACGGTGTCGCGGATGTCCTCGGCCGCGCGCCAGGAGCTCTACTTCCGGCGGACGGAGAGCGTCGAGGAACTGATCGCGAAAGTCGAGGCGGTGACGCTGGAGCAGGTGGACGCGGAAGCCCGGCGCGTGCTCGATGGCCGCGCGCTTTCAGTTTCCGTCGTCGGCAACGTCGGGCGGTTCTCGGTTTCCGCCTCGGAGCTGGCCGGGGCCCTGTGACCGCGGCGGAAGAAGCGCCCTTCGACCCTCGCGGCTGGCCTCAGGTTTCGGCCTACCTTCGCGGCTTCGACGCGGCGGGAGGTCCCCGCCTTTCGACGCGCATCCATCCGGCCGACGAGATGTACCGCTTCGAGCTCATGGCGCCGCACCGGACCCGGGAGGCGGCGGCCATCCTGTACTTTGCGACGGGAAGGCAGATCTTCCAGGCGGTCGAGGAGATCGTCGGCTGGCGTTTCCAGGGATTGAGCGGTGTGCGCTCTCTGCTCGATTTCGCCAGCGGCTACGGCCGCTCGACCCGCTTCCTCCTGCGGGCGCTCGCTCCGGAGAAGGTCACGGTCGCCGAAATCGATCCGGGGGCGGTCCGGTTTCAGCAGGAGACCTTCGGCGTGTGCGGTGTCGTATCGGGATCGGACCCTGAATCTCTTCGCCTCGACGGGCCGTTCGACATTGTCGTGGCTTCGTCCTTCTTCAGTCATCTCCCGGCCGCGCGCTTCGAGGCCTGGATGGCGCGGCTGCATGCTCTCGTTGCTCCGGGCGGTGTGCTGATTTTCAGCGTGCACGGGATTGAGCTGCTGCCCGCAGGAGAGAGGCAGCCGCCCTCCGGAATGCTCTTTCGGCCCGTCAGCGAGACGTTGCGTCTGGAGGGTGCCGAGTACGGGACGTCATACGTCACGCCGGAGTTCGTGCGCGGCGTAACGGAGCGTGTCGCGGGAGGCGGCGCCCGGCTCCTCGGCTTCCCGTTAGGACTGTGCGGCTTCCAGGACCTGTATGTGCTCTGCCGGCCTCCCGTGCCGGTGCGGCCTGATCTGCGGTTGACGCGCGTGCCGCGGGGCGCGCTGGAGCATTCGGCCATCGAGGAGGGCATCGTCACGGCAGAGGGCTGGGCGGTGGGCGACGTCGATGAGCGGCCCCCCGACATTTGCCTTTTTCTCGGGGATCGCGTCGCGGCGGTTTCGCCCGGCGAGGGGCCGGCGGGCGCGCGCCGCGACTGGCGCTTCACGTTTCCCGTCGCCGGCACGGACCCCGACGTTGTCGTGCGTGTCGAGGCCGAGAGCGAGCGCGGGATCTCGAAGATCCTCGTCGCCGCGACCCTGCGCCCGTACCTGCCGGGGGGTTCGTAGGGGCGGCCCTTGCGGCCGCCCGAGGGCGGGGCAAGCCCCGCCCCTACGACACTGGCGCGACTGTGATTCCATACGCCTCCGATGTCCGACCTCATCCTCCCCGTCACGGTCCTTCCCCACGGCGAAGGCTTGGAGCTGCCGTCGTACGCGACACCGGGCGCTGCCGGCTGCGACTTGCGCGCGGCCGTTGCCGAGCCGCTGACGCTCGTGCCCGGGGCCCGCTGCCTCGTGCCGACCGGCATCGCGGTCGCGATCCCTGCGGGCTTCGAGGGGCAGGTGCGGATGCGCAGCGGCCTCGCGCTGAAGAAGGGCCTCTCGCTCCTGAACGCGCCCGGTACGATCGACAGCGACTACCGCGGCGAGATCGGAGTCATCCTCGCCAACCTCGGCTCCGAGCCGGTCACGATCGAGCGCGGCGAACGGATCGCGCAGCTCGTGATCGCACCCGTCGCGCGCGCGCGGCTGGAGAAAGTCGCCGAGCTGCCCGCGACATCGCGCCACGCCGGCGGATTCGGCTCGACGGGGCGGGACTAACCCGGATTTGTTAAGCTCAGTCGGTGCGTGTCACCGTTCTCGCTTCCGGCTCCGGCGGCAACGCGTGTGTCGTCGAGTCCGGGGCAACGCGGGTCCTCGTGGACGCTGGCCTTTCCGCCAAAGAGATCGAGCGGCGCATGATGGCGCGCCAGATCGCCCCCGAAACGATCGCGGCGCTCTTCCTGACGCACGAGCACAACGACCATTCGAGCGGCGCCCCGGTCTTCTCGCGGCGCTGGGACTGCCCGATCTACGCGACAGTGGGGACAGCCGAGGCGATCGGCCTCGAGGGCGACCTCTTCACGCCCTTCGTGCGCGTCCTGACGGCCCGGGACGGCCGGATCGGAGACCTCGGTTTCCGCGCGTTCGCCACGCCGCACGACGCGGCCGAATCCGTCGCCTACTCGTTCGAGTCCGACGGCGCGCGCCTCGTCATCGCCTCGGACCTCGGCCGCGCCGAGGAAGACTTCGTGGACTTCCTCCGCGAGGCGACGACGCTGCTCGTGGAGATGAACCACGACGAGGACATGCTGCGCGACGGCCCT
>JANMPW010000548.1:0-2705 GCA_031370065.1 Acidobacteriota bacterium | reverse complement strand
GCAAACATTTCTGCTGCGGCGCATCGACCTGTCAATCGCCGAGGGCGAGTTCGTAACGATCATGGGCCCGTCGGGCGCGGGCAAGTCCACGCTGCTCGCGATCCTCGGGATGCTCGACCACGACTGGAGGGGCGAGTTTCGGTTCCTCGGATCCGAGGTGCACGCGATGAAGCCGAAGGATCGCATCGAGCTCAACAAGAAGAACGTCGGCTTCGTGTTCCAGCAGTACCACCTCCTCGACAACCTGACCGTCGCGGAGAACCTCGACATCCCCCTCTCCTACCGCAACGTCAAAGGCTCCGAGCGCGCCGCGACCGTCGCCGACACGCTCGACCGCTTTCAGATGGTGGGCAAGAAGGACCTCTTCCCCAACCAGCTCTCCGGCGGTCAGCAGCAGCTCGTCGGCGTGGCGCGCGCGCTCATCGCGAAACCGAAGCTGCTTCTCGCCGACGAGCCGACCGGCAACCTCCACTCCGACCAGGGGCGCGAGATCATGCGGCTCTTCAAGAAGCTCAACGGCGTGGGCACGACCATCGTGCAGGTGACGCACTCCGAGGAGAACGCCACGTACGGCAACCGAATCGTGCGCCTGCGCGACGGCTGGATCGAGAACGACTGAGGTGACTCGATGTACCGGGACTTGCGCGACCGGGCCCCGTGTTTGCCGGGCTTCTGGCCGAATACCTTTTCGAGTAGCCCGCGGATTCGAGATCACAAATCTCGAATCCGTTAGTGGTAGATTCCGGCCGTGGTCGAGGACAAGGCCGCCCGCGTCGAGAAGACCGACGACGAGTGGCGCGCGGGGCTCTCCCCGGAGCAGTACAGGGTTCTCCGGCAGAAGGGGACCGAGCGCGCGTTCACCGGCAAGTACTGGAACCACCACGCCCCGGGCGCTTACGCCTGCGCGGCCTGCGGCAACCCGCTCTTCGACTCGGCCGCAAAGTTCGACTCGGAAACCGGCTGGCCCAGCTTCTCGGCGCCGGCCGCGGAGACCAGCGTGAAGACCCACGAAGACGGCAGCGCCTACATGGCCCGCACGGAGGTACTCTGCCGGCGCTGCGATTCGCACCTCGGGCACGTCTTCGACGACGGCCCCGAACCCACGGGGCTGCGCTACTGCATGAACTCGGCGGCGCTCGACTTCCGGCCCCGATAGTGCCCTGTCACGGAGCTCATTCGCATTTGGGTGTCGTCGGGGCCGCCCTTGGGCCGCCCGGGCGGGGCGAGCCCCGCCCCAACGAACCGAACGCGTGATCAAGACTTCGGTTACAGAACATTAGCCGCGTGCAGGCGCTCGCGCTATCGGTCCTGCCAGAATCACTCGCCGTCTGCCGCCTCGAAGCCGCGGCGCAGGTCCCGGCATGGGCGCACACCGGAGCGTTTCGCGCCGTGACCCGAACGCCCACCGAGCTCTCGATCGTCTGCCGCGAGGACGCCGTTCCGGCCGGGATCCCCGCCAACTGCGGCTGGCGCGCGATCGCCGTGGCCGGCACGCTCGATTTCCCCCTGACCGGCGTCCTCGCTTCGCTCGCGTCGCCGCTGGCCGCGGCCGGCGTCTCGATCTTCGCGGTTTCGACCTACGACACGGATTACGTCCTTGTGAGGCAAGAGACGCTCGGGCGCGCGCTCGAGGCACTCGCGGCGGCGGGACACCGCGTTGCCGGACTCGCGTCATGAAGGGCGTCGGCGCCGGCCGCATCCTCGTCGCGGACGACCAGAAAGACGTGCTCGAGGCCCTCCGCCTGCTGCTCAAGGGCGAAGGCCTCGAGTGCGAGACCGCTTCTTCGCCCGCGGGAGCGCTTGCGGCGCTCGAGGCGCGCGACTTCGACGCGGCACTGATCGACCTGAACTACGCCCGGGACACGACGTCGGGCCAGGAGGGGCTCGACCTGCTCGCCCGCGTCCGCGAGCTCGACGCCCACCTTCCGGTCCTCGTGATGACGGCATGGGGCACGGTCGATCTCGCCGTCGAGGCGATGCGGCGCGGCGCGCGCGATTTCGTGCAGAAGCCCTGGGACAACACGCGGCTCTTGACGACGCTGCGCACGCAGATCGCTCTCGGCCGCGCACTGCGGCGCGGAGAGCGCCTCGAGGCCGAGAACCGGATCCTGCGCCACGAGGCGCAGCCCCCGATGATCGCCGGATCGGCCGCAATGCGGCCGGTGCTGGAGGTGATCGCGCGTGTCGGCCCGGCGGATGCCAACGTGCTCATCACCGGCGAGAACGGCAGCGGCAAGGCGGTCGTCGCGCGGGCCCTGCACGCGGCCTCGGAGCGCTTTGCCAAGCCCTTCGTGACGTTGAACTCCGGCGGAATCTCGGAAGGCGTCTTCGAGAGCGAGCTCTTCGGGCACGTGCGCGGCGCATTCACCGACGCCCGCTCCGACCGCGTCGGCCGCTTCGAGCTCGCGCAGGGCGGCACGCTCTTTCTCGACGAGATCGGCAACGTGCCGCCGTCCCAGCAGGGCAAGCTCCTGCGCGTGATCGAGACCGGCGAGTTCGAGCGCCTCGGATCCTCGCGCACGATCCGCTCCGATGTGCGCCTGCTCTCGGCGACTAACGCCGACCTCGGCGCCGAGGTGGCCGCGGGGCGGTTCCGCCTGGACCTCCTCTTCCGCCCGAATACGATAGTGATCCGCGTGCCGGCGCTGCGCGAGCGGCGAGAAGACTTTCCGGGCCTCGCGCAGCACTTTCACGAGATGTACGCC
>JANMPW010000545.1:0-6788 GCA_031370065.1 Acidobacteriota bacterium | reverse complement strand
GCCAGCAACGTCGCTAGCCGTGCGTGCCTCCAGGCAAACAGGATGCATGTACCATCATGACCGAGCTTGAACAATTTCGTGCGCAGAAAGATACATTCTTCAAGACGCACCCCCAAGGGCCGCCCCTACGGCCCGCCGGATCACCATGAATATCCAGAAGATGATGCAGCAGGCCCAGACCTTGCAGACGAAGATGCAGGAAGAGCTGGCGGCCATGAAGATCGAGGCGACCGCGGGCGGAGGAATGGTGAAAATCGAGATGTCGGGCGCCAAGGAGATCCTGGCCGTCCACATCGAGAAGGCCGTGGTGGATCCCGAGGACGTCGAGACCCTCCAGGACCTGATCCTCGCCGCCTCTCGCGAAGCCTCCCGCCGCGTGGACGAGGCCGTGCAGAAGAAGACCGCGTCGCTGCTCGGCGGCATGCTCCCGGGGATGCGGTAGTTGCCCGGCACTCCAAGATCCCTCGAGCGCCTGGCCGCGGAGTTCCAGCGCCTGCCCGGAATCGGGGCCAAGAGCGCGTCGCGGCTGGCGTACCACCTTCTGCGCTCCTCCGATGAAGAGGCACAGCGGCTCGCCAGCGCGATTCGCGAAGCGCGGGCGGCGGTGCGCCGCTGCTCGGTGTGCAATACGCTGACCGAGGAGGATCCCTGCGAGATCTGCTCGGACCCGCAGCGGGACGCCACGCTGCTGTGCGTCGTCGAGGAGCCCGGCAACCTCGCCGCGATCGAAAAGACGCGGGAGTTCCGCGGCCGGTACCACGTGCTCTGGGGCGCCCTGTCGCCCCTGCGCGGGATCGGGCCGGACGAGATCGACACGGCCGGTCTTGTGGCCCGCGTCACATCGGACGTGAAGGAGGTCGTCATCGCGCCCCACCCGAACGTCGCAGGGGAGGCGACCGCGCTCGACCTCGCCCGGCGCCTGAGGGCGACAGGGGTCCGGATCACTCGGATCGCGTTCGGCTTGCCGGTCGGCGGCGACATCGAGTACGCCGACGAGGTCACCATGGCGCGGTCGCTGGAGAATCGGCGGGAGCTGTAACCGGCGGCGGCGCGAAAGCTGTTAGAATAAGTCGTAACAGGAGAATCAGTTAATTCATGACGCTGCCCGACCTCGTCCTGTACGACGACGAGTTTCACAAGATCAAGGACTCGCTCCAGAGGCTCGCCTCGGACGCGAATGCCAACGTCGTCTTCCTGGTAGACAAGAACGGCCAGCAGATCGCCGCGGTCGGCGACCTGACGTCGCTCGACACGACCTCGCTTGCCTCGCTGACGGCCGGCAACGTGGCCGCCACCGACGGGCTCGCCCGCCTGATCGGCGAGAAGGAGTTCTCGATCCTGTTCCACGAGGGGGAGCGGGACAACATCCACATTTCCATCGTCGCCCAGCGGGTGATCCTCGTCGTGATCTTCGACGAGCGCACCTCGCTCGGGCTCGTCCGTCTTCGGGTCCGCCGGTCGATGTCGGAGCTCGAGAAGATCTTCGAGGACATCGCGCGCAAGGCGGAGAAGGAGAAGCAGTCGCTGTCGCCCGACTTCGACTCTCCCTTTGCCGAGATCACGGACGAAGACATCGACCGGTTGTTCTCGGAGTAGTGCCCTGGACCCCGCGTTCGGACTTCCGGTGACGCTGTCCCGATGACGTTCATCAACTACGCGGCCCGCGAGATCAACTGCAAGATCGTCTACTACGGGCCCGGCCTGTGCGGAAAGACGACGAACCTCCAGTACATCTACGATCGCACGAACCCGGCGGCCAAGGGCAAGCTGATCTCGCTCGCGACCGAGACCGACCGTACGCTGTTTTTCGACTTCCTGCCCCTCGACCTCGGGACGGTGAAGGGCTTCAAGACCCGGTTCCACCTGTACACGGTGCCCGGCCAGGTCTTTTACGACGCCTCGCGCAAGCTGATCCTGAAGGGCGTGGACGGGGTTGTTTTCGTTGCGGATTCCCAGGAAGCGCGCCTGGAGGCGAACATCGAGTCCATTCGCAACCTCGACAAGAACCTCAAGGACCAGGGCTACGAAATCGCCACCATGCCCTACGTCCTACAGTTCAACAAGCGGGACCTGCCGACCGCCCTGGCGGCCGACGAGCTCTACCGGCGGCTGAACATCAAGCGCGAGCCCACCTTCGAGGCCGTGGCCACGACCGGCCCCGGCGTCTTCGACACCCTGAAGGCTGTGGCGCGGCAGGTGCTGATGGATCTGAAGAAGAGATGACAGGCGCTCGCCCGTCATCCCGTGCTCGATAGTCCCGGACCCCTCGCTGCACTCGGGATGACCGGGGAAGGCTTTCGCTTCGCCGATCAGCTGTCCCCGCCCTTGCTCACCGTCGCCTCGAAGCAGATCCGGTCGTCCATGCACTCCTCGGGCACGGCAAGATCTCCGTCGGGGCCGCTCGAGCGCATGGTGCGCAGGCACCAGTACTGGGCGGTCGAGGGCGACTGGCGCGGATCGCCCTGCCCGAACGCGTCGAGCGCGAGCCAGGTCTTCGTGCGGAGGTGACGGCAGAGAAACGGATCCGCCTCGAGCCGTCCTTCGCCTGCGGGGCGGGCGAAACGCCGCATGGGCCAGAGTGGATCGTCGCTCAAGCTACCCGAAGACCTGCCGAAGCGCCCGCTCGAGCTCCACCCGCGCGAGCAGGACCTTGTACCCGTTCTGTGCGAGCGGCTTCGCGTCCCGGACGGCCGCTTCGGCGGCACGGCGGGCGAGCTCGTCCGAGGGCCGGCCGCCCTCGAGCGCGGCCTCGGCCGCCTTCGAGCGGTAGGGCGTGGGAGCGACCGAGCCGAAGACGACGCGCGCGCCGCGAACGGCGCCGCCCGAGATCGCGAGGCTCACGCAGACCTCCACGAGCGGCCAGTCGAAGGACTCCTTCTCCTTGAGCTTGCGGTAGATCGAGCGCGATCCGGCCGGCAGCGCCGGGATCCAGACGGACTCGACGATCTCGCCCGGATTCAACGTGTTCTCGCGCGTGGCGTCGTCGGTGGGGCGGGAGAAGAAGCGGTCGATCGGGAGGCTGCGTCTGGCCTTCGGCGAGAGCACTTCGAGCTTCGCGCCGTAAGCCAGCAGCGCCGTTCCTGTGGCCGAGGGGTGTACGCAGCAGCACAGCAGGTCCGTGTCGAAGATCGCATGGAAGCGGTTCTCACCGTCCCGCGCGAAACATTCGCTGCCGCCTTTTTTGCGGCAGTCGAACTCTTCGAGCCGGTAGTACCAGCAGCGGGGCCTCTGGCAAAGGTTGCCGCCGAGGGTCGCCATGTTGCGGATCTGGGGTGTCGCGGCCCCGCCCGCCGCCGCCGCCAGGGCGGGATACGTCTTCTGGAGGCCCGGATCCCCGGCGATGCGCGCGAGTGTGGCGAGCGCGCCGATCTTCGCGGGCGGCCCGGCCTCGATCCGGTCGTGGCCGGGGATTTCAAGGATCGAGACGACGGTCTTTGGGCTGTCGATGCCCTCCTTCATCCGGTCGAGGAGGTCAACGCCGCCCGCCTTGAGCGCGGCGTCCGGAGACACGGTCGCGCGCGCGGCCTCGGAGAGCGATCGCGGACGGACCAGGGCAAACGGCTTCATGCCGGGCCTCCTTTCGCGCGGGCCTCTTCGGCCTCCGCGACCGCAGCGAGGACGACCTCGGGGGTGATCGGGAGCCTGCGGATGCGCGCGCCCACGGCGTGGGACACGGCGTTGGCGATCGCCGCGGCCGTCGGCACCGTCGCCGGCTCGCCGATTCCGACCGAGTTGGTGTTGTTGACGCCGTCCCAGACGGAGACCATGATCACGTCGATCTCCGGCACGTCGAGGGATCCCGCGATCTTGTACTCCTCGACGTTGGGGTTGACCATGCGCCCGGTCCGCCGGTCGAGCACGCGGTCCTCGAAGAGGGCGTACGACACGCCCTGGATGACCCCGCCCTGGATCTGGCTCTCGGTCGCGAGCGCATTCAAGACGACGCCGCAGTCGTGGACGGCCACGACCCGCTCGACGCGGACCCTGCCGGTCGCCGTGTCGACCTCGACCTCCGCGAACTGGGCCCCCGTGGTGAAGCGCTGCCATGCGTCGTCGTGGTTGTCGGCGCGGTCGGCGGTCGCGGATACGCCCTGGCCGGGCAGCAGCTTGCAGGCCTCGGCCCAGGGCAGGCTGTACTTCGGGTCCCCGGGGGCCGAGACGACGTCGTCCGAGACGGTAACGGACTCCGCGGGCACCTTCCACTCCCGCGCGACGGCCGCGGCGAGCTGCTTCTTCGCTTGGAACGCGGCCCGCCGGATCGTCGGCGCGCTCGAGGGCGTCGTCGTCGAGCCTCCGGACTCGGGACCGTAGGGCAGGCGCGTGTCGCCGATCGACACGGACACCTTCTCGAGGGGGAGCCCGAGCTCCTCGGCGGCCACGATCGCGACCATCGTGCGCGAGCCGGTGCCCAGGTCCTGGACGCCATGCTCGACCTCGGCCGAGCCGTCGCGGTGGATCGTGACGGTGGCGCGCGGGCCGGTGTCGCCGGTGTTGTACCAGACCGCCGCGCCGACGCCGACGCCGCGGCGGATCCAGGGGTCCTGGGTCTGCCGCCGGTCGTCGCGCGTCTTCCAGCCGATCTTTTCCGCGCCGATCCGGAACTCTTCGCGGCGCACCGCCGAGGGATCGTTCTTCATCCGGAACTCGAGGGGGTCCATGCCGAGCTTCTTCGCCAGCTCGTCCATGGTCGCCTCGAGGGCGAAGGCACCCTGGGGATGCCCGGGGGCCCTCATGGCGGTCGAAGGGCCGGCGTTGGTGAAGACGTCGAACTCGTCCACCTTCAGGTTATCGCAGGCATAGATGTTCTTGATCGGGCCGGAGGTGCCCGTGCCGCCGTTGGTGCCGCCGTCGCCATAGACAGTCAGCTGCAGGGCGGTCAGCTTGCCGTCCTTCGTCGCGCCGGCCTTGACGGTCTGGACGGACGAAGGGCGATTTCCGGTCGCCAACTGCTCCTCCTTGCGGTCGAGGAAGAGCTTGACGGGGGCGCCGGCCTCTTTCGCGAGGCGGGCCGCGGTCAAGCCCTCGATCCTCGCGCCGAACTTTGCCCCGAAGCCGCCCCCCATGTACTCGGTGATCACGCGGATCTTGGACACCGGGATCCTCAGCGTCTCCGCGAGCTCGTCGCGGACCCCGAAGAGGCCCTGCGTCGAGGCCCATACCGTCAGCTCGTCGCCGTCCCACCGCGCCACCAGGCCGTGGGTCTCGAGGGCCGTGTGCGTCTGCACCTGGGTCACATAGGTCGCCTCGACGACGGCGTCCGCTTTCCTGAAGCCCTCCTCGACGTTCCCCTTGACCGTCGAGCGCGGCCCCAGGACGTTGCCGTTTCGCGCGAGCCCCTTGCCGGCCGACTCCACATCGCCGGCCGAGGTCTTCGTCTCGGCCTTGCCGTCGAAGACGAGGGGGGCGCCCGGCTTGCGGGCCGCCTCGAGCCCGACCACGAAGGGACGCGGCTCATACGCGACGCGGATCGCCGCGAGGGCGTCGTCGGCCTGCTCGGGCGTGGCGGCGGCCACGGCCGCGATCTCCTGGCCCGCGAACCGGACCCGTTCGCCGGGCTCGGCGAGGACGAGGGCCGCCCGAACGCCGGGCATCTTCCGCGCCGCGGACAGGTCCACGGACGTCACGGTCGCGGCGGCCATGGGGCAGCGCAGGATCCTGCCGTAGAGCATTCCGGGTAGGCGCACGTCGATCGAGTACTTCGCCTCGCCCGTGGTCTTGGGCTTGCCGTCGAGACGCGGCACTCGTGTGCCGACGATCGAGAACTTCTTCGAAGGGTCCCACGGCGCCGGATCGCCCGGGGCAACGGCAATTTCCTTGACCTGGAAGTCGCCCTCGAAGCCGACGCGGATCTTGTCGGTCATGTCAGCCCTCCTGTTCCAGGGCGTCGCGGATGGCTTGAGCAACCCGAGGGTCGTCGTCGAGCCGTGAGGCCTGGGGGGCGGGGCGCGAGGTGAAGAGCTCGGTCGATGCCGGGCCCTCGGCCTTCCGAGTCCCGGCCGCGCGCTCGACCGCGTCGAAAACGTGGTTGTAGGCGCCGCAACGACAAAGGTTTCCGGAGACCGCCTCCCGGATTGCCTGCCGGCTCGGTTTCGGGTCCCGGTCGAGGAGCAGCTTGCAGGAGAGGATCATGCCCGGTGTGCAGAAGCCGCACTGGAGGGCGTCAGCCGCAATGAAGGCCTCCTGCAGGGGGGTCAGCCGCCCGTCCTCGGCCAGGCCCTCGATCGTCGTGATGGACTTGCCGGCGGCCTCGTGCGCGAGCGTCAGGCAGGAGCAGACCGACTCGCCGTCCAGCAGTACCGTGCAGGCACCGCAGGCGCCGCGGCCGCACACGGCCTTGGTTCCGGTCAGGCCGATGCGCTCGCGCAAGGCGTCCACGAGCGTCACGCGGGGCTCGACGGAGAGCCGGTGGACCGCGCCGTTAATCGTCAACTCGAGTGGCGCCGCGCCCGGCCCGATCGTGGCGGTCTTTACGCCCTCCGCCTTCGCGCCGACGCTCGCGGCGATCGCGCCGACGAGACTCCCTCTCACGAGATCCCTTCGTGTGAAACCGCTTCCCGGCTCGTCACTCATGGGGCCTCCCCTCGGTCAGACCTCGTGAAGATCATACGTCCGATAGGCCGTGGTGTTTTCTCGGGCGGCGGCCGAGAGGCCGCTTCAGCGTTTCTTGCGAACGTCGCGGCGGTCGCCTTGGGTCTCGATCGCCATCGGCGGCGCGGCCCCGCCGCTCCGGAGAAAGCGGCGCAGCGCATCCAGCCGTTCGATCGCGGCCCGGCGCGCGAGGCTCCGGA
>JANMPW010000536.1:0-1547 GCA_031370065.1 Acidobacteriota bacterium | reverse complement strand
GCCTTCGAACGCGCGGGAGAACTTGCTGTGATCTACCACCCAGGGGTGCTCCCTTTGGTAAGCCGTCTCCTTGACGCCCGCCATCGCCGGAACGAAGAGGGCGAGCAGCGAGATCGCCAGCTTCGGTGCCGGCCGGAGCTTCGCTTTTCGCTGAAGGTTCGCGAAAACCATCTCGATGAAGCGCCGCGTGGTAACCGTCTCCGCGCTCGGTACATGCCAGACCTCACCGAGCGCCTCGTCGTGCTCGCCCAGAGTCACCAGGCCCGATGCGAAATCGTCAATGAACGTGTAGGTGTGCGGCGTGTCCGGATCGCCCAATACCTGCGCCGGCTTGCCGGCCAGCACGCGGCCGAATAGGCCGTCGCCGGCTGTTGATTGACGTGCGTATGGCCCATAGAAATCCGATGTGCGGCCGATCGTGGCTCGGACCTTCCCTGTGGCGTGAGCGCTCATCAGGGTGTTCGCGACGTCGGCCCGCGCCCGCGTGTTCGGGCCGACCGGGCAGTAGGGGAGATCTTCGGTGATGGGACCGTCGACCAGCCCGTACGCGTACAGGTTGTCCCCGTAAACCAGCTTTGCGCCGGCTGCCGAGGCGCCTTCGATGATGCCGTCCATGAGCGGGGGCAGGAACTGCGCCCAACTCCCATAGGCCCCCGTAGCACAGTGGTACACCACGGCCGCGCCTTCGCAGACCTTGCGTGATGCCGTCACGTCGGTTGCATCCGAGGCGACCACGTCCGCACTTTGCGGGGCGGGCGCGCTGCCACTTCGATTGACGAGGCGCACCTGCTTCCCGGCGGCGGCGAGGTGGCGGGCGACTGCAAGCCCCAATGGCCCGGTTCCGAAGATCACGTTCTCTGGCATGGGCTCGCCCAAGTCTATTGCCGAGCTAGACCGAGTTTGACCCGCTCTTGTGGTTCAGCGCGCGCTGAGCGGTGGCCGCGGCGGGCCGGCTTCCAGCCGAATCCGGGCGTCGACGGCTACCACGCCTTGCGGATGAACGATCAAAGGATTGAGGTCCATTTCGGCGATTTCGGAGTGCGCTTCGACCAGCGCGCTCACGCGCAGAAGGACGTTTTCGAGGGCGCCCACATCGGCACGGGCGGCGCCGCGGTAGCCATCGAGAAGCGGAAAGGTCTTCAGCGAGCGAACCGTGCGGCTTGCTTCACCCGGCGTGATCGGAGTAATTCGCACGGCCACATCTTTGAGGAGCTCGGTCGCGGTCCCGCCGGCCCCGCATGCCAGCACCGGACCGAAATGCTGGTCCTGGACCACGCCCACGAGCATCTCCACACCTTTGGGCGCGATCGGCTGCACCTCGAACCCGACAACCTGGTGCCCGGTCTGCTCGAGACTGGCGGACATCTCCTCTGCTGCACGCGTGACGGCGAGTTCGCCCGTGAGGTCGAGACGGACCGCGCCCGCATCCGATTTGTGCAGCAGGCCTGGCACGATCGCCTTCAGCGCAACCGGCACTCCTAACCCCTCGGCCTCTCGGCCCGCGGCCGACGGTGAGTCCGCGATGTGGGTTTCGACGACAGGGATCC
>JANMPW010000486.1:0-7369 GCA_031370065.1 Acidobacteriota bacterium | reverse complement strand
AACGGTCCGTCCTGCTTGTCGGAAATGAGGAAACCGACCGACATGACCTCGGTTGGATCGAGCGACGAAGCGCCAGGCAGCGTCCGACCCCGGAACGTCGGAACGAATCCTTTCAGCGGCAGGCGATGCTCTTCCCACTCGCCCTTCTTCGTCGGGAAGACGTTTTGGTAGATCGTGCCGTCAAAGCTCTGGTCCGAGCGCACGGTGAATTTGTAGCGCCGCCCGTCGCCGCGCGCGCGGATGACGAAAGCGTCGCAGCCAGCCAGGTCGTGGCGCGCGGGCAGGGACCGCACGGAGGCAAAGCCTCCGTTCTTCTCCAGCGATACCTCGCCCTGGAACACCGCCATACCGGGGGTCAGGCGAAAGCTGCTGGTGGACACTCCGCCCATCACCTCGTCGTTGACGACTTGCCAGACGCCGGTGTCGGCGGCGGTTGGGAAGTCGAACAGCGTCTTGTCGGCAGCGGTGTCGGTGTTCATGGTCAGCGAAGCGGACCGGAAGCCACGCCTCTCCTGCGTCGGCGTCCTCCCGACTCCGAGGTCCGAATTCGGAAACGCATTCCCCGCGAGATCGGCATGGAGGTCGGCCGCGATTGTATGCCGGTCGGTCGGGAGGATAATCCCTCCACCGGAGGCCAGCCTGGTCGGCAAGACTCTCTCTCACTACCTGATCGAAAAGCGCCTCGGGGCGGGGGGGATGGGCGAGGTTTTTCTCGCCCGCGATCTTGCTCTGGGCCGCACGGCGGCGGTCAAGGTCCTCGCGTCCTCGTTGACCGACGAAGCGCGTGCGAGGCTTTTCCGCGAGGCGCAGGCGTGTGCCCGGTTGCAGCACCCGGCCATCGCCACGTTTTTCGAGTCCGGCGAGTCGGACGGCGTCGCCTTTCTCGCGATGGAGTTCGTCGCGGGGGAGACTCTGCGGGATCGCCTGCGGCGGGGGCCTGTGCCGTTTCCGCAAGCGCTCTCGGTGGCCGCTTCGCTGCTCGAGGCCCTCGTCCATGCCCACGCGGCGGGCGTTCTGCACCGCGACATCAAGCCGGAAAACATCATGGTGACCGCCGACAAACTCGGCAAGCTGCTCGACTTCGGGATCGCCCGGCTGCACGAAGACGAGGCAGGCAGCGAAGATCGGACCGAGGTCGCCCTGACCGAGGCCGGCGCCGTCATCGGGACCCTCGGGTACATGTCGCCCGAACAGCTCCGCGGACAGCCGCTCGACGAGCGGTCGGACCTCTTTTCCCTCGGCGCTGTTCTTTACGAAATGATCGCCGGGCATCCGGCCTTTCCCGGAAGGACGCCCGCCGAGCGGATCGCGGCGAACCTCTCGGCCGAGATCGAGCCGCTGCAAGCGTCGGCCGTGCCTCCGGAGACGGGCGTCGTGCTCACCCGGGCGATGGCGCGCGATCCGGAGCGCCGGTATGCCTCCGCGGCGGCGTTTCTCGCGGACCTGCGCGCCCTGGGGTCGGGGCAGCTCGAAGCCTCGCTGCCGGACACGCTCGCGATCGTCGCCTTCCGCAATCTCTCGCAGAACAAGGACGATGACTGGATCGGCAGCGGCTTCGCCGAGAGCCTCGTCGCGGACCTGGCGCGGCTTCCGGGCGTCTCTCTCGTGCCACGCGAGAAAGTCGCGCGAGCCCTCGCCGACGTTGGCGTGGAAACCCAGGAGCTGGGACGGATTCTCGGCTGCCGCTGGGTCCTTTCCGGCGCCTACCAGCGCGCGGGACACCTCCTGCGCGTGACGTCGCAGCTGACTGACGGCGTCACCGGCGAGACCGTGGCCTCTGAGAAAGTCGACGGCGACGTCGACGAGATGTTCACGATGCAGGACCGGCTCGCCGCTTTGGCCGCGCAACGGCTTCGGCCCGGCGGCGCGGCGCCGGCCGCCCGCGCCGTTGTGCGGATCGACGTCTACGAGCGCTATGAGAGGGGCCGGCGATTCTTTCATCGGCTCGAGAAGGGATCGCTCGACCAGGCGCAGGCGCTCTTCGAGGAGGCCGTCGCGGCCGACGACGCTTACGCTCCGGCTCTGGCCGGCCTGGCGGCCGTGCACTGCATGCGCTTTCCCTATCTGACCGACCCGCGAGAGCTCGAGATCGCCGAGACCTACGCGCGCCGCGCGATCGCTGCCGATCAGAAGCTCGCCGAGCCGCGGATCTGGCTCGGCTACGCCCTCGCGCGTCTGGGCCGCACCGACGAGGCGGTGGAGCAGGAGCGACGCGCGATGGAGCTGGAGCCGGCCAGCGTCTACGCGCCGTACTTCGGCGGCATATGGATGGCGCAGGCCTCGCGCGCAGCCGACGGCCTTTCCCTCTTGCAGCGCGCCGTTCAACTCGATCCGCACCACGGCTTCGCCTGGCTCGCGCTCGGCTGGACGCACCTGGAGCTCGAGCACGGCCCGGAGGCGCGCTGGTGTCTCGAGAAGGCCGTCGCGCTCGAGGGCGAGTCGGGGCTGGGACCTACGGCCGGCGTCGGCTGCTATCTCGGCGAGTGCCTGCGGCGCCTCGGCGAGCTCGATGAGGCGCGGATCCGATGCCTCGAGGGCCTCGCGTCCGTGGAGAAGTCGGACAACATGTATCGCGATACGTTTCGCGGTGTTGGCCTCTGTGCTCTCGGCCGTACCGCGGTCGAGCAGAAGGACGCGCCCGCCGCGCAGGCCGCCTTTTCCCAGGCGGTCCTGCATCTGCGCGGGCGGCCTCGCAGCCTCGGCGGAGGGCACCTGCTCGTCCAGGCGCTGGCCGGGCTCTCCCGCGCGGGGGGAGGCAGCGGCCCGTTCGAGGAGGGGGTCGCCCTCTGGCGTGCGCGGACCGGGCACGACTTCTCGTTCATGTGGGTCTGCACGGACGGCGTGACGCTCCTCGAGCTCTCGCGCGCCGCAGCGGCGATCGGAAGGGCTTCCGATGCCACGGATTTTTTCGAAAAGGCCCGCGCCGCCGGCTCCCGCGAGGCGTCGGCGGCCGTCGGGCCGATCGTCTAGGGCAGCAGTCGCTCCGCCAGGCGTGCCGCGTGCTGGCGCAGCTCCGGCACCGCCGTCGCTTCCCAGTGGTCCGCCTTAAGGAGCGGTCCGACGAGATACAGGACGCGCGACGGGCGTCCTGCGGCGTCGAGCAGCGCGCCGCCCGCGGCCGTCTCGACGCCGAGGCCGAGCGGATCGGGCCGAAGGAGGCGGCGCGAGAGCAGCGCGTCGAGCAGGGAATCGCCCACGCGACGGACGTCGCTCGAGGGGCCCGTGCAATTGATGACGCGGTCCACGTGGACGCGGCCGGCTTCGGAAGCGCCGCGCGGACGGATCGTCACCTCGACCTCATTCGCGACGGGGCGGTATCCGAGGATCCGCGCCGCGCGCACCGAGAGGTCGCCGGAGGCGATCATCCGTTCGATGGCCTGCGCGGTCTCCGGCGCCGCGCGGTGGCGGTGCACGTCCCACCAGGGCCGGAGGTGGCGCAGGAAGCGCGCGCGCTCGACGGCGTCGAGCCGGGACCAGAGCGCGGGCGTCGTCGCGCGCAGCGCGCCGATCACCTCGCGCCAGTCGCCACCGCTTTTCGCGCGGGAGGCGACATGCTCGCGGACGAGGCGCACGTAGCGGGCGATCGTGTGCGGCGGCGCGTCGAGGCCCGGCGGCCGTGCGTCCGCGGGCGCCCGCCCTTTTTCGGAAACGTGCGAACGGGGCAGAAGGCCGTGCCGCGAAACGGCGAAGAGCGGAAGGCGGGCGCCCCTGCCGGCGAGGTCGAGGGCGATGTCCATCATCGTGAGGCCCGAGCCCAGCATCAACACCGACTCGCCGCTGCGGATCACGTCGAGCGATCCGCGGACCCAGGGGTCGCGGATGTAGCGGTCGGTCTCGTAGAACTCGCCGCCGACGGCTGCCGGGTTCGCAGGAGAGTAGTTACCGAGCGCGAGCACCACGTGGTCCGCCGGGAGACGGGCGCCCGCGAAGACGACCTCGGCCGAGGCGCCGTCCCATCGCACCTCGACGTCGCGCGCGACGCCGATCAGGCGCTCGAGGCGGGCCGCCCGCGTCGCGTGCTGCTCGGCCTCGCGCAGGACGCCCTCGAGGTATTCGCCGTAGAGGCGCCGCGAGACGAACGTGTCCGCGCGGATGGCGTCGTCGCGCGTGCGCGCCCAACGCACGAAGTGATCGGGATCCTCCGCGAGCGCGCTCATGCCGCCCGCCGGGACGTTCAGGACGTGCGTCTCGATGCGCGTGCCGTACGCGACGCCGCGGCCCATGGGGCCGTAGCGGTTCACGAGGACGACCCGAGCCGGAGCGCCGCGCCGCAGCAGATGCATGGCGACCGCGGTCCCGCTGAATCCGCCGCCGATCACGACGATTGTGGGGCCGGCGCGGCTCATTGGCGCCGAGAGGATATCAGGGGGATGCGACGGTCCGGCGCCGGTCCGCGCCGCGGGCCCGGCCGATCCCCCATAATGCGCATTCCCATGGCCGAAAAGCGGTCTCCCGACGGCGCATCGCAGCGCGAGCGGGCCGAGGCGCTCCAGGAGCTCCTCGCCGAGCGGGTCCTCGTGCTCGACGGAGCGACGGGGACGTGGATGCAGGGGCAGGACCTCACGGCCGAGGACTTCGGCGGGCCGGAGCTCGAGGGCTGCAACGAGAACCTCGTCCTCACGCGGCCGGACATCGTGCGGCGGATGCACGACGAGTACTTCGCCGCGGGCGCCGACATGGTGGAGACGAACACCTTCGGCGCCACGCCGCTCGTGCTCGCGGAGTACGGGCTTGCGGACAAGACGCTCGAGATCAACCGCCGCGCTGCGGAGATCGCGCGTGAGGCGGCGCAGAAGGCGTCGACGCTCGGGCGCCTGCGGTTCGTCGCGGGCTCGATGGGACCGACGACGAAGGCGATGACGGTCACTGGCGGCGTGACCTTCGACGAGATGATCGGCCACTATCGGGCGCAGGCGATCGGTCTGCTCTCGGGCGGTGCCGACACGCTCCTTCTCGAGACGACCCAGGACACGCGCAACCTGAAGGCCGGCCTGATCGGGGTCGAGCAGGCGTTTACCGAGGTCGGCTGGCGCACGCCCATCATGGTCTCCGTGACGATCGAGCCGATGGGGACGATGCTGGCCGGGCAGGACGTCGAGGCGCTGTGCGCATCGGTCATGCATGCGCCGCTGCTCTCGGTCGGCATCAACTGCGCGACCGGGCCCGAGTTCATGACGGACCACATCCGCAGCCTTTCGGCGCTCGCGAAGACGCGGACGTCCTGCTACCCGAACGCGGGTCTGCCCGACGCGGACGGGAAGTACTCCGAGACGCCCGAGTCGCTCTCGGCCGAGCTCGCGCGCTTCATGAAGGAAGGCTGGGTCAACATCGTCGGCGGATGCTGCGGCACGACGCCCGCGCACATCCGGGCGCTCGCCGCGGCGGCCGAGGGGAAGAAGCCGCGCCGCGTCCCGATCCACAACAAGACGCTCGTTTCCGGGATCGACCTGCTCGAGGTCGACGTGGATAACCGTCCCGTGCTCGTCGGCGAGCGCACCAACGTGCTCGGCAGCCGCAAGTTCAAGCGGCTCGTCGCCGAGGGCCAGTTCGAGGCGGCCGCGGAGATCGCGCGCGCGCAGGTCAAAAACGGCGCGCAGGTCATCGACGTCTGCCTGCAGGACCCGGACCGGGACGAGGTTGCCGACGTCAATGCGTTTCTCGAGCGGGCCATCCGCATGGTCAAGGCCCCGCTCATGCTCGACTCGACGGACGCGAAGGTGCTGGAGCTCGGCCTCAAGTGGAGCCAGGGCAAGTCGATTCTGAACTCGATCAACCTCGAGGATGGGGAGGAGCGATTTAAGATCGTCGTGCCACTGGCGCAGCGCTACGGCGCGGCCCTCGTCGTCGGGACGATCGACGAGGACCCGGAGAACGGCATGGCCGTCACGCGCGATCGTAAGCTCGAGGTCGCGCGCAGGAGTTACACGCTGCTGACGGAGAAGTACGAGTTTCCGGCCGAGGACATTCTCTTTGACCCGCTCGTCTTCCCGTGCGGCACGGGCGACGCGAAATACGTCGGCAGTGCGGAAGAGACGATCGAAGGGATCCGCCTCATCAAGGCCGCCTTCCCGGAGTCGAAGTCGATCCTCGGGATCTCGAACGTCTCGTTCGGCCTGCCGGAAGCGGGGCGCGAGGTCCTGAACTCCGTGTTCCTGTACCACGCGACCCGGGCCGGCCTGGATATGGCGATCGTGAACTCCGAGAAGATCGTTCGGTACCCGTCGATCCCGGACGAAGAAAAGCGGCTGTCCGAGGACCTCCTCTACAACCGGGGCCAGGACCCCGTCGCGGCCTTCGCGAACTTCTTCAAGGCCAAGGGCGCCGCGCCGAAGGCGCCGAAGGCGCGCGCCGGGACCCCGCTCGAGAGGCTGCCCCGGTACATTCTCGAGGGCTCGAAGGAAGGGCTCGTCGAGGACCTCGAGGCCGTGCGCCTCGGCGGTATGGCGCCGCTCGATGTCATCAACGGGCCGCTCATGGACGGCATGCGCGAGGTCGGCCGTCTCTTCAACGCCAACGAGCTCATCGTCGCCGAGGTGCTGCAGTCGGCCGAGGCGATGAAGGCGGCCGTCACTCATCTCGAGAAGTACATGGAAAAGACGACCGAGTCGCGCAAGGGCAAGGTGATCCTCGCGACGGTCAAGGGCGACGTCCACGACATCGGGAAGAACCTCGTCGAGATCATCCTGTCGAACAATGGCTACGAGGTCGTCAACCTCGGCATCAAAGTCCCGCCGGAGAAGCTCGTCGAGGCCTACGCGCAGCACCGGGCGGATCTGATCGGTCTTTCGGGCCTCCTCGTCAAGAGCGCGCAGCAGATGGTGACGACGGCGCAGGACCTGACGGCCGCGGGCGTGACGGCCCCAATGCTCGTCGGCGGCGCGGCGCTTTCGCAGAAGTTCACGGACCTCCGCATCGCGCCGGCGTACGGCGGGCTCGTCACCTACGCCGCAGACGCGATGCGCGGGCTGGCGCTGGCAGACCGCATCCTTTCGGGCGAGCCGGCGCGCGCCGCGCTGAGAGCGGAAGCGGACCAGCGCCGCGCGGCGATCGCCGTCGCGACGCGCTCCGAGGACGAGGCCCCGCTCGCCGCTCCGGCGGTGCGCAGCACCGAGGTCGCCGTCGCCGATCCGCTCCCCGCGCCGGACCTGCAGGAGCACGTGCTCGACGCGCTCGACCTCGCCGAGGTCTGGCAATACCTGAACCCGCACATGCTCTACGCCAAGCACCTCGGCCTGCGGGGCAGCTACTGGAAGCTCAAGGAGGAGGGCGATCCGAAGCTCGCCGAGCTCGAGCGGCTGATCGCAAAGGTGCAGGCCTCGGGCTGGATTTCGGCGCGCGCGATGTACCGTTACTTCCCCGCGCACTCCGA
>JANMPW010000476.1:0-5713 GCA_031370065.1 Acidobacteriota bacterium | reverse complement strand
TGGGCCTGGCCGCCCTGGTGGTTGGCGTGTCTGCCCTGCAAGGCTGCGCCTCGGGGCCGAGGCAGCCACGAGCCCAAGATCCGCTCCCGGACACCGCGATGCACCGGCCGTTTGTCCTCTGGCCAGCTGAACAGCCGTTGCCAACCGAGGGCTATGACCGCGACCCACAGGTCCCCTTTGACCCCTCAGACTTGGTGATCCAGCCAGACGAGATGAGACCGTTCTATGGTCCACCTGGCGAATTCGGGTATTACATTGACGGTGTGAACTACGGTTTCAAGTCGCTCTCGTTCATTCTCACCGAAACTCATCCTGGTGGCGGTCCAGACCTTCACAGCCACGACACTGAGGAAGCGCACATTCTTTTCGGCGGAAAGGTGGCGTACCTCGTCGGAGATAAGCGCTTCACCGTCGAGGGACCCTACATCACGCGAGTCCCAGCCGGTGTGTCTCATACTTTCATGAATGTGGGCTCCAAGCCCATCCACCTCATCGCGGTGTTCCCAGACGGACGTCCGGTCTACAGGTCCCTCGGTCCCAATCCTTTAATCACTGCTGCCGCCCCGGGATCGCCAACCACTTCCCCCAACCCTCCGGAGCCCTGAATGCGGCACTTCGCATGCTGTTGCTGGGGCAATCTCTTGATGGGCAGGCTGCTCAAATGGCAGCATCCTGACGAGGCCGTTGATTCCGTGCGGCGGTTCAAGGCACTTGAGCGCCGATGCCAGTCCCACTGAGGCTGATGAGTCTGGCTACCGGTTCGTTTTCGTGTAGGGGAGGGAGCGATGATCGACCATTCGTCTCTGGCTGAAGCAGTGTCACGGCTTTCGAGCCGATTTACCGGAGAGCTTCTCGTGTCGGGTGGCCCGCATTACGACGAAGCCCGAAAGGTACACAACGGGCTCATTGACAAACGGCCCGCGTTAATCGCGCGATGCCGCGGCGTCGCAGACGTCGTGGATGCCGTGGAGCTCTCGCGTGTGCTGAACCTCGAAGCGGCGGTTCGCGGGGGCGGCCATAACCCGGCAGGCCGGGCAACGGTCGACGATGGCTTGATGATCGATTTGTCACCCATGAAGGGCATCGACGTAAGCCCACGGACCCGCACGGTCCGCGCGCAGGGAGGCGTCACGTGGGCGGAGTTCAATCGCGAGACGCAGCTTTACGGCCTCGCGACAACGGGCGGGACGGTTTCGTCGACCGGCATCGCGGGGCTGACCCTCGGCGGCGGTCTGGGATGGCTCATGGGCATGCATGGCCTGGCGGCGGACAATCTCCTGTCGGCGGAGATGGTCACGGCCGATGGCCGCGTCTTGACGGCGAGCGTCGATGAGAATTCGGATCTTTTTTGGGGAGTGCGCGGGGGTGGCGGCAACTTCGGAGTGGCGGCCTCGTTCGAGTATCGACTGCATCCGGTCGGACCGATGGTCACCGGTGGCCTCGTCCTGCACCCCTTCGAGAAGGCCGGCGACGTGCTCCGGTTCTACCGAGACCTCACGGCCTCGCTGCCCGACGAAATGACGATGGTCGCGGGACTGCTCCACGGGCCGGACGGGTCCAGGCTGGCGGCAATCGCAGTCGCCCACTGCGGGCCTCCGGCCGACGGCGAAGCGGGGACACGGCGAGTCAAGGCGTTCGGGTCGCCGGTACTGGACGGCATCGGCCCGATGCAGTACTGCGATCTGAACAAGATGCTGGATGCCGCCTTTCCGAAGGGCGCCCTCAACTACTGGAAGTCCAGTTTCCTCGCGGGTTTGAGCGACGACGCCATTCGTACGATGGTCGAGCGCTACGCAGGATGCCCGTCGCCGATGACCGGGATCTTCCTCGAGCACGTCCACGGCGCGGTCACGCGCGTCGCGGTCGGTGACACCGCGTTTCCGCACCGAAGCGCTGGCTACGACCTGCTGTTGCTGAACCAGTGGACGAATCCGGCCGACGGCGATCGGTGCATGAGCTGGGGCCGGGAGACCTACGCCGCGATGAAACCCTTCATGGCGGCCGGCCGGTACGTCAATTATCTGGAGCAGGACGAGGGAACAGACTCGGTGGCCGCGGCGTACGGGCCGAACTACCCGCGGCTCAAAGAGCTCAAGGCGAAGTACGATCCGGACAACTGGTTCCACTTGAACCAGAACATCCAATGATTATGATCAGCGATGGCGATCGAGCACCGAGAAGGCCGTGGAGTCGAAGCAGCGTAACGGGATTGATGCCGAGACGACTTGCTCAGGGCGTTTGCCGCCTAACCCGCGCGTGGAGCGGATTCGCGCCCTCGCCTTGCTCGGACCGCTCACTTCGTTCGCGCTCGCCGCTGATGCGCCACCCGTTAGGCTGCGCTGGTGTCCCGGCATGACTTGCGCCAGGTCACGGTCCGCGGCGAACCGGAGCAGCGGTGGCGTGTAAACCTGACAGCGATAGGGCGCCTAACCCGCGCATGAAGCTGACGGGCGCTCCTGGCATTGCCGCGCAAGGGAAGCTGTCGTGAGCAAGGGGCAGCGTGGCGGCTGGCGCCCGCAGCTTATGCGCCTCCCGTTAGCCCCGCCGATGGGCTTTTTTGTGGGTGCTAGAATCTGAGCATGGGTAGCGTGTCGCTTTCTGATGTGCTCGAGATGGAAGTGCCAGAAAGGATCAAGTTGGCACAGGCCATTTGGGACAGCATCGCAGAAGTTCCCGAGGCCGTGCCTCTCAGTGAGTCGGATAAGGCGGAAATTGACCGCCGACTCGAGGCGTATTACCGAGACCCGAAGGCTGGCAAGCCGTGGTCTGAGGTGAAGGCGAAGCTTCTCGGGGGTCGGTGAGCTATTCGTTGCTCGTCCGACCTGAAGCGCAGGCGGATCTCGCAGAGACACGGAAGTGGTATGAGGAACAGGCGACCGAATTGGGTCGTCAGTTCGTTGAGACGGTCGATGACACTCTCGCCTCGATCACCAAGAACCCGCTGGCTTATCCAACCGTCCGAAAAGTCGTTCGTCGGGCTCTCACGAGACGGTTTCCCTACGGTGTCCTCTTCCTCGTCGAGGCCGACACCGTCATCGTCCTTGCAATTCTCCACCAAGCCCGTGATCCAGAGCTGTGGTCGAGGCGTGCCTAACCCGCGGCTGCAGCGGACTCGCCGCCCGCGCTTTCGCGCGGGCCGCTCGCGTCGCTCGCTCGGCTCGCCGCTGAGCCGCCAGCCGTTGGGCAGACGGAGCGTGGTACCCGACGAGGAGGAGCCTATGAGACGAGTCCGGTACTCGGTCGCGATGAGCCTCGACGGTTTCATCGCAGGTCCGAAGGGTGAGATCGATTGGATCCTCATGGACCCGGATATCGACTTCGGCGCGCTCATGGGGGCATTCGACACCGTACTCCTGGGCCGCAAGACTTACGAGGCAACGCGCCAACAGGGCGGTGGCGGTGGCATGCCCGGCATGCAGGCCTATGTCTTCTCGCGCACGCTGCGCCAGACCGACTGTACAGGGGTGACTGTCTCCGACAATCCAGCAGAGACTGTGGCTGCACTCAAGGCGACATCGGGCAAGGATATCTGGCTGTTCGGCGGGGGTTCACTTTTCAGCAGCCTACTGCAGCTCGGGCTAGTCGATGCGGTCGAGGTGGCGATCATCCCGGTCCTGCTCGGGGGTGGGTTGCCGCTCCTGCCCCATCCCGCGAGGACTGCGAAACTTAAGCTGATGAAGCACAGAATCTATGAGAAGACAGGCACTATTGCACTGGAGTATTCATTGGCGTGACTGGCTGCTGGTCTGCCCCCCTTTGGCCCAGACACTTTTTAGAGTCCTAGAATGGGACTCAGAAAGGTGGTCGGTTACGGAGGGATTCAAGCGGAAGGCGGACGGTCGTCGTATTTTTACGGTTGAGTTCAAGCGCCAGGTGGTTGGCCAGATCCATTCGGGTGAGAAGACTGTGGCCGAGCTCTCCCGGGAGTTTGGAGATCCAGCCTGCGGTGCTTCGCAACTGGATCGGCCTGGTAGATCGCGGGGGAACGACGGCCGTCGCGGCGGGCGAGGACGTGGTGCCCGACCAGACCACTCGGCCCTCGGTTTTCTTTCGCCGCACGATGTTCGCGCGCAGCAATGCGTAAACTTAGGTGTCTAGAACTTTGGGGGTCAGACCACGGCCGGGTAGATAGTTGACAGTTTAGACCGGGGACACCCTTTACAGTTGTGGGAACTGTTCCGCCCAAAGAACAAGGAGCAAGGATGAATCGGATCTTTCGCAAGATTCTCCCGATCTTCGGCCTGGCCATCGCCCTCTCCCTCGGGGCGGGGCATGCGCGCGCTCAGGCCGACGCCGGCCTGCCCGCCGAGATGCGCGCGAGCATCGACGGCGCGGTCCGCGAAGTGCTCACCGCGACCGGCGTTCCGGGCGCCTCGGTCGCGATCGTCCGGGACGGGAAGATCGCGTACGTCCAGGCATACGGCGACGCGAAGCTCGATCCGCGGGCTCCGGCGCGCCCGGCGATGCGCTACAGCATCGGCTCGGTCAGCAAGCAGTTCACGGCGACGGCGATCCTGATGCTCGCCGAGGAGGGCAAGCTCTCCCTCGACGACCCGGTGTCGCGGTTCCTGCCCGGGCTCACGCGCGCGAACGAGGTGACGATCCGGCAGCTGCTATCGCACACGTCGGGTTACCAGGATTACTGGCCCCAGGACTACGTGCCGCCCTTCATGCTGCAGGAGATCACCGCGGCCGCGATCCTCGACAAGTGGGCGAAGAAGCCGCTCGACTTCGAGCCGGGTACTCAGTACCAGTACAGCAACACCGGGTACGTGGCCGCCGGCATGATCGTCGAGAAGGCGAGCGGGATGCCGCTGATGAAGTTCCTCGGCACGCGCGTCTTTTCACCGCTCGCGATGGCGAGCGTGGCCGACATCGACCGGCAGACCCTGGGGTCGAATGATCCCGTCGGATACAAGCGGTATGCCCTCGGTCCGTTGCGGGTCGCGCCCAAGGAGGGCAAGGGCTGGCTCTTCGCCGCGGGCGAGCTCGCGATGACAGCCGAGGACCTCGCGCGGTGGGACGTCGGCATGCTCGACCAGAAGCTCTTGAAGCCCGCGTCGTACCGGCAGATGCAGACCGAAGTGCTTCTCAAGAACGGCCTCGGCATTCGCTACGGCCTCGGAATCGACGTGACGACGTGGGACGGCCGCCGCGTCCTCGAGCACGGAGGCGAGGTCTCGGGCTTCACGGCAGAGAACGTCGTCTTTCCCGACGATCGCGCGGCCATCGTGGTCCTCGTCAACCAGGACTCGATCGGCGCGTCCGGGGCGATCGCCGCAAAGATCTCGGCGATCCTCTTCGCGAAGGGGGGCGCGGGCCCCGCCGAGGCCAGGGCCCGGCAGGTCCTGGAGGGTCTGCAGAAGGGGAAGATCGACCGCACGATGTTCACGTCCAACGCGAACAGCTACTTCACCGATCAGGCGATCCAGGACTTCGCCTCGAGCCTCGCGCCGCTCGGCGCGGTCAAGGAGATCAACCAGACGCGCAGCAACGACCGCGGCGGCATGACCTTCCGGCTGTTCCAGGTGAAGTATCCGGACAAGTCGCTGTCGATCTGGGAGCGCGACATGCCCGACGGCAAGATCGAGCAGTTCCAGGTAATGCCGGGGGAGTAGGCGCAGCCGCATTGCCGACCTGCGGCAACTGGACACCGAAATCCATCCCCTCTCCCGAGCCTCTCGCAGGCTCGGGCTGATTCCCTGAAGCGCTG
>JANMPW010000469.1:0-1778 GCA_031370065.1 Acidobacteriota bacterium | reverse complement strand
GCTTCACCGACCACTACCTCGGAGTTCCGTTCGACCTGTCGGAGGTGCTCTTCATCGCGACGGCGAATTTCATCCAGAACATTCCGGGGCCGCTCTACGACCGCATGGAGGTCGTGAACTTCGCCGGGTACACCGAGGAGGAGAAGCTCCAGATCGCCCGAAGCTACCTCGTGCCGCGCCAGATCGAGGAGAACGGCCTGAACTCCGAGCAGCTCACGCTCTCCGACGACGCCATTCGCGAGGTCGTCACGAGCTACACGCGGGAGTCCGGGGTGCGGCAGCTCGAGCGCGAGCTCGGCAAGCTCGCGCGCAAGGTCGCGCGGCGGATCGCCGCCCGCGAGATCGAGGGCCAGACCGTCGGCCGCGAGGACGTCCACCCGCTGCTCGGCCGCCCGCGCGTGCATCCCGAGAAGATGGCCCGCGAGGACCAGGTCGGCATCGCGACCGGCATGTACTACACGCCCCAGGGCGGCGACATCATGTTCGTCGAAGCCTCGCTCATGCGGGGCAAGGGCGAGCTCATCCTCACGGGACAACTCGGCGACGTCATGAAGGAGTCGGCCCGCGCCGCCTGGACCTTTGCGCGCTCGCACGCCGCGTGGCTGGGCATCGACGAGAAGGACTTCGAGCGCGACATCCACATCCACGTTCCGGCGGGCGCGATTCCCAAGGACGGGCCCTCGGCCGGCATCGCGATGGCTTCGTCGGTCGTCTCGGCGCTGTCCGGCCGTCCCGTGAGAAACGACCTGGCCATGACGGGTGAGATCACCATCTCGGGCCGCGTGCTGCCGATCGGCGGGCTCAAGGAAAAGATCCTCGGCGCCGTGCGCGCCGGGATCAACCGCATCCTGATTCCGAAGGACAACGAGGCCGACCTCGAGGACCTCTCCCGGGAAGTGCGGGACACGATCGAGGTCTACCCCGTCACCACGCTCGTCGAGGCGCTGTCCGTCACACTGCGCGACACGGCGCTCGAGAACGGGCGGCTGCTCTTCGGGACGGGCGCCACGGAGCCGGAAGAGGGGCGGCGGCCGCAGTAAACCGTCGCCTTCGCTTGCGAGGGGTCTGCGCCCTTCGGGCGCACCGGCGTCCGGCTCGCCCAGATGCGGGCTCGACCGGACGTCTGACCCCTCGCGGCGCTGCGGCTCCCGCGGCGCGAACCTCCTCCCTCCCTCCGGTCGGGAGACTATTCGCGCCGCGAACGGGGGCCCCGGCATAAGATCCCTCCTTCAATTTGAAGGAGGCTCCGTGAGATTTAGGTCCACGTTCCTGACCGCGCTCGCTGCGGTCGCCATCAGCCACGCCGCACTCGCGGCCCCCGAGATCCACGGGATCAATCCGGCCGACATGGACCCTTCCGTCCAGGCCTGCCAGGACTTCAACGTGTACGGCAACGGCGGCTGGCTGAAGTCGAACCCGATTCCGGCCGACCAGTCCTACTGGGGATCGTTCACGATCCTCGAGGAGAGCAACCGCGAGAGCCTGCACAAGGTCCTCGAGAAGGTCTCGAAGTCGACGAACGCGCCGAACACGGACGACCAGAAAGTCGGCGACTTCTACGTCACGTGCATGGACGAGTCAGCGATCGAGGCACAGGGCATCAAACCGCTCGAGGGCGAGCTCGCCGCGATCGACAGGATTGGCACCGTCGCGCAGCTCCAGGCCGAGATTGCCCGCCTCCAGATGATGGGCGTTGACGCGGTCTTCCAGTTCGGCTCCGACCAGGACCGGCGCAACGCGAGCGAGGTCATCGGCGGCGCGTATCAGGGCGGCCTGGG
>JANMPW010000451.1:0-4796 GCA_031370065.1 Acidobacteriota bacterium | reverse complement strand
TGCAGTCGGTCTGCGGATGCGCGTTCAGCTCGGTGGGCCGTCCGTGCGTGGCCCAGCGAGTGTGCCCGATGCCGGTGAGCCCCGGCGCGGGGCTGCCCGCGAGCTTCTGGACGAGGTTGCCGAGCTTTCCGGGCGACCGGTGGATCGTAAAGTGGCCGTTCGAAAGCGTCGCGATCCCGGCCGAGTCGTAGCAGCGGTACTCGAGGCGCTTCAGCCCCTCGAGAAGGAGAGGACTGGCTTGCCTGGGTCCGACGTATCCGACGATGCCGCACATGGGCTACGCCGGGAAACGGGAAACGGCAAACGGCAAACGCACGGGACCGTCAATTGTCATGGAAGGGCGTATTTTAACCCGATTTCCTGGCCTTGCGGCGGGCCGCCCAGCCTGCCTTGTTGACCTGCGGCACGCGGGAAAGGGCCAGGGCCCCGTCCGGCACATCCTCAGTGACGGTCGTCCCCGCGCCCACGTAGGCGCCCTTGCCGATCGTCACGGGGGCGACGAGCTGGGTGTCCGTCCCGACGAAGGCGCCTTCACCGATCGTCGTCCGATGCTTCTTCTGCCCGTCATAATTGCAGGTGATGACACCCGCGCCAATGTTGGATCCGGCCCCCACGTCCGCGTCGCCGAGGTAGGCAAGGTGCTGGGCCTTGGCGCCCTTGCGCACGATCGTGTTCTTCGTCTCGACGAAGTTGCCGATCCGGACGTCTTCCTCGAGCTCGGAGCCGGGCCGCAGCCGGGAGAAAGGGCCCACCCGCGCGCGCGCGCCGATCTTCGCCCCCTCGGTCTCGCAGTGCGGCCCGACGACCGCGCCCGCGGCGACCGACGTATCCACCAGCCGCGTGAAGGAAAAGACTTCGCAGCCCTCGGCCAGCGTCGTCTTGCCCTCGAGGGACACGAACGGGTGCAGGACGACGTCCGGCGCGAGCGCGACCCGAGGCCCGATGCGGACCGTCGCGGGATCGAGAACGGTCACGCCCGCGTCGAGCGCCCGCTCGACACCCCGGCGGTGCTCCATCTCCTCTGCGGCGGCGAGGTCGCGGCGGGTATTCACGCCCCAGGCCTCCCGCCAGTCCTCGGCCTCGATCGCTTCGATCTTCCCCTTGCCGGCAGCGAGGATTCCGACGGCGTCCGTCAGGTAGTACTCCCCCGAGACCGGGTTGCGCTTGATTTTCGCGAGGGCCCGGGCAAGGGCGTCGGCCGAAAAGCAGTAGACGCCGGCGTTGACCTCTCCGATGCGCTTCTGGCGCGCCGAGGCGTTCCTCGCCTCGACGATCCCGACGGCGCGGCCCCGGCCATCCCGCACGACGCGCCCAAAATCACCGGGCTCCGGCGGACGGAAGGAGAGGAAGACGAGGTCGAGGTTCGTCTCGCGCCGGAGGCGGACGAGGCGCTCGAGCATCTCGGTCCGCAACAACGGAGTGTCCCCGGCCAGGACGACGACCGGGCCGCCGCCATCGCCGATCGCCTCGCGCGCGCGGGTAACGGCGTCGCCGGTGCCGAGGGGCGGGTCCTGGATCGCGAACCGGACGTCGCGCCCCTCGAGGGTCGAGGCGATGCGCTCGTGGTCGGCCCCGACGACGACGACGACCCGCGACGGCGACAGGCCCTCGGCGGCGTCCAGGACGGCCTCGATGAGAGTGCGCCCCGCCACGCGGTGGAGCACCTTGGGCAGCGAGGAGCGCATGCGCGACCCGACTCCGGCGGCGAGGATCACGACGCGCGGGGGCGCCTCGACGGCGGCGGAAGACCGTTGCCGAACCCCTCTGGAGGGCTTCTTCATCGGCTCAGTATAGAAGGGCCGCTGACCCGCTTGCGCTCCACGTCTTACGAGGCCAGCAGCTTCTGAAACTCGGGCATTTCGCGCACCGGGTCGAAGTCCCGATCGTGGCGCGCGAGCACCCGGTGCCGCTGGTCTTCCTCGATCGCCTTCTGCAGATGCGCCAGCGCGGTCTCGAGATCGCCCTGCTGCGCGTGACAGCAGGCGAGGAGAAAATCCACACGGCCGCTTCCATTCTTCTTCGCGGCGCGCTGGAGGTGCTCGATCGCTTCGGCCACATTGCCGCGGTTCTTCTCGAGGACCGCCGCGTAGTAGAAGTCCTCCGGCTCGGTCAGGGCGGGATGCGGGTCGCGCCGCTGGCGTTCGCAGACGGTCAGGTAGACGCGAGCGCGGTCCACGAGCTCGCGCTCTTCGGGATACTTCTGGATGAGGTCGAGAAAGTGCCGCTCCGCCTCCTCGCGCTTCTTTTTCTGGAGGGCCGCGACGCCGCGGTCGTAATCCTTGCGGGCGTTCTCCGTATGCTTGGAGAGCTCCCGGAGCGTCGTGGCCTTCTTCGGCGCCGGCGCATCGGCCGCTCCTCCGATCAGACCCAGCTTCTCCATCTTCTTCTCGAGCTCGTCGATCCGCACGGAGAGCACGTCGGCGAGGGCCTGAACGCTCATCTTCTCCGCGTTGTCCTTCAGGAACCGTAACTCTGCTTCCGACCAGCGCTTGACCATCTCGATTACACCTCCAGGGCGTCTTGTGAAAAACGGCGTATTGTAGGGAGCCTCCGCCTCGCTGTCAAATGACGGCGGGCGAGGGCGAGATTTTCAGCATGAGGTAATGATGACGCGCAAGCCCCTGATGGTCGTCCTGCTCTGCCTCGCGGGCGCGGTCGCCCTTTCGGCCAGGGCGCCCGACCGGTCCCTCGCCGCGACCGGCACGATCGCGAAACTGCAGTCCTCCGAGCGCACGCTCACGGTCACGCTCGCGGACGGCTCCGAGGCCCGTTTCCTCTGGAGCCCCGACACGAAGATCAACGGCGTCCTCGCCCCGGGAGCGAAGGTGACGATTCGCTACGAGGCGGGCGCAGACGGAAAGAACCTGGCCCAGCAGATCAGCGTCTCGCACAGCTAGTGCCCTGACACGGAAGTCTTGATCACGCGGTCGGTCCGTCGGGGCGGAGGTTACCGCCGGTCTCCGGCCGGCGTTGCCTACGGCGAGTCCTCGCCCCTAGGACACCCAAATGCGCATGATTTTCTGTGACATGACACTAGAAATTTGGGAAGACGAAAGACCGGCTCTCTATTTGCTAGAATCGCGCCGCAGCGCGCACAAGCCGCGGCGAGGAGGACGAAGCCCATGGGGATGTACATCATCGCGGAACCGTGCATCGGCACCAAGGACACCGCCTGCGTCGACGTGTGTCCTGTCGATTGCATCCACCCCCGCAAGGACGAGGGAGGCTTCGCGACGGCTGAGATGCTCTACATCGACCCCGACGTCTGCATCCAGTGCGGCAACTGCGAGCCGGCCTGTCCGGTGACGGCGATCTTCACGGAAGAGACGATCCCGGACAAGTGGAAGCACTACCTGCAGATCAACGCGGACTGGTACAAAAACCCGAAGTAGGGGCGGGGCTTACCGCCGGCCTCCGGCCGACGTTGCCTACGGCGAGTCCCCGCCCGCGCGGCCGCAACGACCGCCCATACGGTCATTTCTGCAGCACCTTCGCGACAAACGCGTCTGTCCTCGCGTCGGCATCCCTGGCGTCCTCGGTCCGGTAGACCTTCGGGTCCTTCGATGACGCGAAGGCGTGCCCGGCGTCGAGGTAGATTTTGAAGTCCACGCTCTTCCCGTCCTTCTTCGCCATCGCCTCGAACTCCCGGACGCTCGCGGCCGGGATTCCCTGATCCTGCCCGCCGAAGTTGCCGAGCAGCGGCACTTTCAACCCCGCGATGGTCGCGGGCTCCGTCATCAAGTGCCCGTAGTAGATGACCGCGCCCGCGAGCGTTGGCTCGGCCACGGCGAGGTCGAGGGCCAACCCTCCGCCCATGCACCACCCGACCGCGCCGATCTTCGAGACCTCGACGTCGGGGCGGGCCCGCAGGTACGCGACGGCGGCCTTCATGTCCCGCAGCGCCCGATCGTCCGGCAGGCCGCGCATCAGCTGGTGCGCCACGTCCGGGTCCGACGCCACCTTGCCGCGGTAAAGATCCACGGCCAGCGCGACGTAGCCCTGTTTCGCGAAGGCGTCGACCTTGCCCTTCGCAAAATCGTTCAAGCCCCACCATTCATGGATCACGACGATGGCCGGCTTCTTTCCTGCGCCGTCGGGAACGGAGAGATAGCCCGAGACGGTCTCGGAGCCGCTCGGGTACGAGACCGCGGTCCCAGCGCCGGCGCGCGCGGCGATGAGCACGAGGCCGAGGAGAGCGAACAAGGTCTTCTTTCGATGCATGGTTCCTCCTGTCGCTGCTGCTAATCTTAATTCGGTGCAGCTCTCTTTCCCCATCGCGGAGCTCGATTCCGAGGTCCGCCTGCAGTTTCTCTACGACCGCCTCGCCGCCCGGTTCGGCCTCGACCCGGCGCGCGTGCGGGTCTCCCGGCGCAAGCTCACGGGCGGAGAGATCGTCTACGGCGCGCCGCACCGCATCACCATCTCGGGCCACCTCTCACTCTCCGAACAGGAGGACACGCTCCGGCACGAGGCCGCGCATGCATGGGCGTGGCGTTCCCAGGGGGCCCGGGCGGCCCACGGCCCCCTCTTCCGGCACCTGTCCCGCGCCCTCGGCGCCCGCGATGGCCACGCGCCCGCAACGCCGGCGCTGCGGAAATTCCGCGAGTCCCGCGCGCGCGTCGCCTATCGCTGCGAGGGCTGCGAGCGGCTCTTCCGGCGCTTCCGCCCCTTTCGCGGATCGCGCGAGTGCCTCGCCTGCCATCGCGCCGGCCGCCCGGCACGGCTGCGGCGGGTCGAGCTGCCCGGGGCGCCATGACCTCGGAGCGCCGCGGGATCCTGCTCGTGGCGGCGGCCGC
>JANMPW010000442.1:0-5285 GCA_031370065.1 Acidobacteriota bacterium | reverse complement strand
TCCGGAGCCGCGCGCCAGCGCAAGGACGCCGACGACGTCGGCATGGCGCTCGGCAGCCTCACCGAAAAGGCCCAGGTCCTGGACCAGCGGATGGCCGTTCTCCTGAGCCAGTCCGGCTCCCACGAGGACCAGATGGGCGGGCTGCGACAGGCCGCGGATTCGATCCCGCGCCTGGAGGGCCACATTGCGGCCCTGCTCGGGCTCGCGGATCGCCTGCCCCGGCTCGAGGGCCAGATCGAAGCCGCCCTGCACCACCAGCACGAGTTCGAATCGACGTTCGACGAGAAGACCCAGCAGGGCCGCCGCGAAGCCGAGGACATCCGCTCGCAGATTGCGCCGCTGCTCGAGGAACGCGTCCGCCGCCATGAATCCGACGCCCTTCTCTTCTCGGAGATGGAGCAGCTGCGCGAGTCCCTGTCCGAGTCGCTCCACGACCTCGCCGAGCGCCTGCGGCACTCGGTGAGGCGGTCGTAGGATCGGGGCTCGGCCCCACGGGCGGCCCGAGGGCCGCCCCTACGACTTCCTCGTGTTCTGGCCGAGCTCGCCGCTGCGCAGCTGCGAGAGAAACCGATCGTCGTTCCTCCAGTCGGGCCGGACGCGCACGGTCAGCTCCAGGAAAAACCGGCGGCCGAGATCCTGCTCGAGCTCCTCGCGGGCGGCCTTTCCGATGTCCCGGATCATCGTCCCGCCCTTCCCAACGATGATGCCTTTCTGCCCCTCGCGCTCGACGACGATGGACGCCGTGACGACCGTGATGTCCTTGCCCTGCCCTTCGCGGACGGATTCGATGAGGACGGCGTGCGCGAACGGGAGCTCGTCGCGGGTGCGCTCGAGGAGCTTCTCTCGAATGACTTCCCCGATCCATTCCGTCTCCGGGGTCGCCGTCAGGAAATCCCCGGGGTAAGCCGCCTCGCCCTCGGGCAGGTGAGTCGCCAGGACGTCCAGGAGCCGCTCCACGCTCTCGCCGGTCCTGGCCGAGATCGGCACGATGTCCCGGAACGTCTGCGGCTCCGAGAGCTCGGCCAGAAGCGGCAGGAGGCGGTCCTTCTTCAGCAGATCGATCTTGTTCACCGCAAGAATCGCCGGCGTTCCAGCGCGCGCGACGAGCCCGCGGATGAAGGTCTCTCCGGGACCGCGCTCGTCGGCCGCATCAATGACAAACAGAATCGCATCGGCGCTCGACAGCGCGTCGGTCGCCTCGCGGACCATGGCCGTGTTCATGCGGTACTGGGGACGGTGGATCCCGGGCGTGTCGACGAGCGCAATTTCGCAGTCAGGGCGGCGGACGATGCCGAGGATCCTGCGCCGCGTCGTCTGCGGCTTGTCGGAAACGATGGCGACCTTCTCCCCAACGAGCGCGTTGACGAGCGTGGACTTGCCGGCGTTGGGCCGCCCGACGACGGCAACCGCGCCCACCCGCACTATGAGCCCTTACCGACCGGAGCCGGCTCCGGCGCCGACACGGACGAAACTGGCTCGATCCGGACCCGGTGAACCCGACGGCGATCGGCCTCCTCCACGGTAAAGCGCAGCTCGGACTCCTTGTGCGTTTCGCCCGGCTTCGGAATGTGCCCCAACCGGCTGGTGAGGAACCCGCCCAGGGTCGTGAACTCCTCCTCTTCCGGGCCGCGGCCGAAGAGGTCCTGGATGACCTCGATGTTGGCCTTGCCGGAAACGGAGTAGGCGCTCTCACCGGCCTTCGAGACCGGCTCGCGCTCGTCCTCGTGCTCGTCGGAGATCTCGCCCACGATCTCCTCGAGGAGATCTTCGACCGTGACGAGGCCGGAGACCCCTCCATACTCGTCGACCACGATCGCCATCCAGAGGTGGCGCCGCTGGAACTCGCGCAGGAGCTCCGAGACCTTCTTCGTCTCCGGCACGAAGTTGGCCTCGCGCATGAGCTCCGCTATCGATCGGCTGGCGCCGGAGCGGATGGCCTGGAGGGCATCCTTGACGTGGACGACGCCGACCACTGTGTCGATCGATCCGCGCACGACCGGGATGCGCGAGTATTTCGACTCGACGAAGAGGTCGAAGAGCAGCGTGAGCGACGACGCCACGTCGATCCAGACGATGTCCGTGCGCGGCGTCATGACCTCGCGCACACGCGTATCGCCGAAATCGACGATCGACATCAGCAGCTTCTCCTCCTCTTTCTCGAGGATGCCCTCCTGGCGGCCGACGTCGATGTAGGCGCGCACCTCCTGCTCGGTCGCCTCGGCCGGCTTCTCCGGCCCCGGGGCGCGCCCCGCAAAGATGCGGCGGATCTGGAACGCGACCGGCAGCAGCAGCCAGGAGGCCGCCGTGATGACCGGCAGCAACCGCGCGACGATCCTCTCGGGATCGCGGTTGGCGTCGCGCCTCAGCAGCGCGATCTCCGTGAAGAGCCAGCCGACCACGAAGAAGATCCCGCCGACCAGCCACGGCCTCGGGACTTCGTACGCCTCGAGGGCCGACACCGTCGTCAGGAGTCCGGTCAGGAGCAGGGCCTGGACGACGACTTTCGTCGTGGTGCGGACGATCTCGACCTCCCCCGCGCCCGAAAGGATGCGCGCCCGCTCCGGGTGCTCCTCGAGCAGGCCCCGGACCTTGATCGGCGAGAGCCGGTCGAGCGCGAGCGCGAAGGTCTCGAAGAGCAGGAACGCCGCGTAGCAGAAGCCGGCGGAAACGAACGAGATCATCGCGTCCGCCCCGCCGCCCGCCGGGCCGGCTTTGCCGGCACATCCGCGATGCCGAGGCGCCGCCGCACGCGGCGCTCGAGCGACTCCATCTGCCCGTCGTCCGTCTCGTGGTCGTAGCCCATCAGGTGCAGGAAGCCGTGCACGAGCAGCCGGTCCACCTCGCGCGCGGGCGGCTCCGACCGGCGCCGCGCCTCCCGTCCGGCGTAGGGCACGGAAACGACGATGTCGCCGAGAAAGCCACGCGCTGCCGGCCCCGCCGGAAATGCCAGCACATCCGTCGAGCGGTCCTTGCCGCGGTAGCGGCAGTTGAGCGAGCGCATGCGGCCGTCCGCGCAGAAGAGAACGGACACCTCCGCGGCGCGGGAGCGGGCGGCCTTTGCCGCGCGCGACAGGACGCTGCGCACCCTGGCCGCCGACGGGGCGCCGGAGACCCGCCCCTGGACGTCCACGCGCATCGTCACACGGCCCTCGGCCCGGCGGCCTCAGCGCCGGTTTCGGCCGTCCGCCGCCGCGTGCGCTCGCGGTTGAAGTCGAATCCCGGATAGTCGATGCGGTGGTGGAACACCGTCGTGACCGTGCGTTCGAGCTTCGAGACGATGATCGAGAGGTCCCGCATGGTCAGGTCGCAGTCGTCGAACTGCCCGTCGCGCAGGCAGTCGTCCACGATCGCCTGGATCATCGCGCGGATCTTCGCCGGCGTAGGCTCGATGAGCGTCCGCGAAGCCGCCTCGACCGCGTCCGCGATCATGAGGATCCCGAGGATGCGCGTCGACGGCTTCGGCCCGGGATAGCGGTAGTCGGTCTCCTGCACGCCCTCGGGCCCGCCGTCGGCTCGGGTCACGGCCTTCTGGTAGAAGTACCGGATCAGCTTGGTGCCGTGGTGCTCGCGAATGGCCGTGGCGATCGGCTCGGGCAGGCGCGCCTTGCGCGCCATCTCGACGCCTTCCTTGACGTGCGCGGCGATGATGAGCGCGCTCATCGAGGGCTCGAGCCGGTCGTGCCGGTTGAAGCCCTTCGCCTGGTTCTCGATGAAGTAGTCGGGCATCTTCGTCTTGCCGATGTCGTGGTAGTAACCGGACACCCGCGCCAGCAGCGCATCGGCGCCGATCGCCTCCGCGGCGGCTTCGGCGAGGTGCCCGAGCATCAGCGAGTGCTGGTAGGACCCGGGCGCCTCGAGCGCGAGCGTTCGCAAGAGCGGCAGGTTCTGGTTGGACAGCTCGAGCAGCCGGATGTCCGTGACCACCGAGAAGAGGTGCTCGAACACCGGCAGGAAAAGGGCCACGACCATCGAGACCGTCAGTCCGCCGGCGGCGCCGGCCAGCGCGTCGTACAGGAAGTCCCAGCTCCAGGGCCCGGCGTTCAGGAAGTGGATCGCCACGATCGCCACGAGGTTGCCAGCCGCCACGATCCCGCCCATCGAGAGCAGCACGCTGCGCGAGCGAACTTTCCCGAGGCCGTAGATGCCCGCGAGCGACCCGACGACCGCGAAGAGCGCAAAGGGAAACGAGAGTCCCATGAGCACGCCCGCGCCGATCGAGAACACGAGGGCCACGAGCAGGGCCGGACCCATCCCCGCCACGAGGCTGACGACGATGGGGCCCGCGGCAAACGGGATCGCGTAGTTCACGGCGCCCGAGGCGCCCTCGAGGCTCGGCGAGAGGGCCTGGGCGAGGGCGAAAGCCCCGCGGATGACGATCGCAAAGAGGATCCCGGTAGCCAGCACCGAGCCGAACACGACGTTGGTCGAGCGCTCGCGCCGGCGGCGGCGCTGGCGGCGCGCGTCCAGCCAGAAGGCGGCCGCGGCCAGGATCTGCAGGATCAGGACGCCCGTGACCTTGACCCAGGACGACGGGTCGGAGGCGGAGGCGCGCACCGCCGCGATCCACTGGGCCGTCCGCGCGGTGATCTCGTCGCCCCGGCGCACGATCACCTTGCCGCGCGGAATCCGGGTGAACACGCTCTCGACCGACCGGGAGGCTCCGACGCGCCGCTCGCCCGTCAGCGCTGCGTCGTAGGACAGGTTCGGGCGCAGAGTGGCCGCCAGGAACGCGGCGACCTCGGCCCTTTCCCGCGGCGTGAAAAGGCCCTCCGCCAGGCGCGCCGTGACGGCCGTGCGCGTCTCGTTGCCGTACTCGGTCGCCCCCGTGTCGCGCCGCTTCGCATCGCGGCCGGACGAGGTGTCGCGGGCGATGAGCCCGCGGCTGCGCGCCTCGGGCGGCAGGTCCCGGTGGTCCACGACGCCGCCGCGGTAGAGGTCGAGCCCGATCACCGCGAAACGGTCCTCGAGCTCCTTCGAGAACCCCTGCCGCGACAACGCCGCGAGCGCTTCGTCGCCGATCGGCAGCCCGAAGGCGTCCGAGATCTCCGGGGTCAGGCGGCCCTTCGGGCGGGTCCGCGCGGCCACCGCCCGGGCGCGCTCGAACGAGTCGCGCAGCTCCTGTTCGAAGCGGGCGGGCGCCTGCCCGTCGGCGTCGTACACGGGCAGGACTTCGGCCGCGGCCTCGGCGCGGCGCCGCGTCGTGGCCTCGGGATCCGGAACGATCAGGTCGCGCGGGGCAACGACGTCGCGCGTCGCGACCATGCCCGCGGCCGCCGGCGTGTCGC
>JANMPW010000129.1:0-1595 GCA_031370065.1 Acidobacteriota bacterium | reverse complement strand
ACATGAGCGATGTGACCGCTGCAGGCCCCGCTCCCGCGGCCGCCACCCCCACGGGCGGTTTCCAGTTTCCGTCGCTGAACGCCCTCGGCACGATGCTCAAGCGCGGCGACATCGCGCTCGCGATCGGCGTTCTCACCATTCTCGTCGTGCTGATCCTGCCGCTGCCGCCGATCCTGCTCGACCTGGCGCTGGCGATCTCGATCATCCTGTCGGTGCTGATCCTGATGACGGCGCTGTTCATCCATACGCCGCTCGAATTCTCCGCCTTCCCGACCGTGCTGCTGATCGCGACCATGCTGCGGCTCGCGCTCAATCTCGCATCGACGCGCCTGATCCTGGCGCATGGTCACGAAGGCACCTCCGCCGCCGGCCACGTCATCGAGGCGTTCGGCAATTTCGTCATGAGCGGCAACTTCGTCATCGGCATCATCGTCTTCACCATCCTGGTGATCGTGAACTTCGTCGTCATCACCAAGGGATCCGGCCGCATCGCCGAAGTGGCCGCGCGCTTCCACCTGGACGCCATGCCCGGCAAGCAGATGGCGATCGACGCCGACCTCTCCGCCGGCCTGATCGACGAGAAGGACGCGCGCCGCCGCCGCACCGAGCTCGAGGACGAGAGCGGCTTTTTCGGCGCCATGGACGGCGCCTCGAAGTTCGTGCGCGGCGACGCCATCGCGGGCCTGCTGGTGGTGTTCATCAACGTCATCGGCGGGATGATCATCGGCATTGCGCAGAACGGCCTGTCGTTCGCGGAAGCCGGCCGCACCTACACGCTGCTCACGGTCGGCGACGGCCTGGTCACGCAAATCCCGGCGCTGATCGTCTCGACCGCCGCGGGCCTCCTCGTCACCAAGGCCGGCATCTCCGGCTCCGCCGATAAGGCGCTGCTGCGCCAACTGTCGGACTATCCGAAGGCGCTCGGCATGTCAGGCGCGGTGATGTCGATCATGGCGCTCCTGCCGGGCATCCCGATGCTGCCGTTCCTGCTGCTCGGCGGCGGCGCTTGCGTCCTCGCCTATACGATGGACAAGAAGCAGAAGGCCGCGGCAACGGTCGAAGAGAAAAAGGTGGCGGCCGAGAAAGGCCCGCCGCCGGACGAACCGATCGCCGCGGCGCTGAAGATCGACGACCTCAAGATCGAGCTGGGCTATGCGCTGTTGCCGCTGGTCAATGCGCCGGACGGCGCCGACCGGTTGACCGAGCAAATCAAGGCGCTGCGCCGTTCTCTGGCCATCGAGATGGGCTTCGTCATGCCGTCCGTTCGCATCCTGGACAACGTCCAGCTCGAAGCGAACAGCTATGCCATCAAGGTCAAAGAGGTCGAGAGCGGCACCGGCCGGGTTTGGCCGGGCCAGTACATGGTTATGGACCCGACCGGCGCGCAGGTGAAGCTGCCGGGCCTGCACACCACCGAGCCCACCTTCGGCCTGCCCGCCACCTGGGTCGACATCGCGCAGAAGGAAGAAGCGACGATGAAGGGCTACACGGTGGTGGACGCTGCCACCGTGTTGTCGACGGATCTGACCGAATTGCTCAAGGCCAATACGGCGGAGCTGTTGTCCTACGCGGAGGTGCACAAGCTCATCAAGGAG
>JANMPW010000382.1:0-1860 GCA_031370065.1 Acidobacteriota bacterium | reverse complement strand
TACATGAACGCTGAGGCAAGCGCGGCCCTTCCCCGTGGTTTCGGAGTACCTGAGGTGCGCCGACGAGTGCGCACAGGCCGCCACAAACACTCGGGCGATCTTCGGTCGATTCCCGGCGTCGGTCCGAGCATCGCCATTGACCTCACCGACCTCGGGATTCGCCGGGTGTCGCAGCTGCGGGGGAGGAGCCCGGAAGCCATGTACCGTTCCCTCTGCGCCCGACGGGGTCCGCAGGACCGCTGTCTCCTCTACGTGTTCCGTTGCGCGGTCTACTTCGCCAGTCGGAAGAGGCACGATCCAGAGCTGCTCAAATGGTGGAACTGGAAAGATGCCGCCCGCCCCTCGGTCCGGACGCGTGCTCGAACGCGTTGACCACCTGGTCTACGCGGCGCGGGATTTCGCTCGGGTCACTTGCCGGCCTTGACGGCCATTTCCCGCTTCTTCTTCGGGAGCGAAGCGATCCGCGAGGCCTCGCCGAACTCCGTCATCGCCTTCTGGATCTGCGGATCGCCCGAGACGAAGACCCGGCGTCCGGCTTCCGGCCCGAACTTCGCGCTGACGACCTCGATGCGCATCGCGAGGTCGACGAGGCTGCGGTTGGGGTCGTCGGCGTAGGCTTTCTTCATCTGCTCGGCCGTCGAGTACTTGGCCGACTTTTCGACGAACTGGAAGAAGTCTTCGCGGATCTCCGGCGTGATCTCGAAGTCGGCCGAGACACTCGGGTGGCGCGCGAGCCAGTCCACGGCGAAGTTGAAGAACGCGTAGCGGGCCAGCAGCTGTTGGAGGAGCTTGGAGTCCCGGTCGTTCTTCACGATGACGTCGGGAGTGATTCCGCCCTGGGCGTACACGGGGCGCCCGGCGTCCGTGTAAAAGACGGCGCCATCGGCCGTCGGGTGGGGCGTTCCATCGCCGGTTTCGGCGCCGGCGATGGAGTCAGGATCGCCCGGGTTCACGTACGCGAGCAGGTCGCTGTAGTCCCTCTGGATCCAGCGGCCGGACGGGGTGTAGTAGCGCGCGGTCGTCAGCGCGAGGCCCGCGCCGTAGGAGAGCGAGTAGACGCTCTGGACGAGGCCCTTGCCCCACGTGCGCTGGCCCACGATCAGCCCGCGGTCGTGGTCCTGGATGGCCCCGGCCACGATTTCGGAAGCCGACGCCGAGCCGCGATTGACCAGAACGACGAGGGGCTGGTCGAAGTGGGGGCCGTCGCCCGGGGCGAAGTACTCCTGCGCCGAGGAAGCGGTCCGGCCCTTCGTGTAGACGACCATCGAGCCCTTCGGGACGAAGACGTCGGTGACGTCCACAGCCTGTTCGAGGACGCCGCCCGGATCGCCCCGCAGGTCGAACAGGAGCTTCTTCATACCCTGTTTCGCGAGCTTTTCGATGGCCTCGTTGAGCTCCTTGCTCGAGGTGTGCGTGAAGTCGGAGAGCATGATGTAGCCCACGCCCGGCTCGAGCATGAAGGCGTAGCGCACCGACTTCGTCGGGATCTCGGCCCGCGTGATCGTCATCGGAATGGGCTCGGGGAAGCCCACCCGCCGGATCGTGATCGCGACCGTGGTGCCCTTGGGGCCGCGGAGCTTGCGGACGACATCCTCGGTGGTGATGTCCTCCTTGAGCTCCTCGGAGCCGATGTGCGTGATGACGTCGCCGGAGCGGATTCCCATCCGGTAGGCCGGGGTGCCCTCCATCGGAGCGATGACCGTGATCTTGCCCATCCGTTTCTGGATCTGGATGCCGAGCCCGTAGAAGGACCCGTGCTGCTTTTCCTTCATCGCCGAGAACTCGTCGGGCTCGAGGAACGCCGTGTGCGGATCGAGCCGGGCGAGCATCCCGTGGATCGAGGCGTAGACGATCTTGTCC
>JANMPW010000337.1:0-1747 GCA_031370065.1 Acidobacteriota bacterium | reverse complement strand
GTACGCCGTGCGCGTCACCGGCGCCGAGAGGGTGCTCGTCGGCGGCTGCGGATTCCTGGGCGGCCCCGACGGCACGGGCATGGTCGAGATGGGCTACTCGGTGCTCCCGCGCTTCCAGAACCAGGGGATCGCGACGGAGATGGTGAAAGCCCTGACCGCCTGGGCTTTGGAGAGAGAGTCGGTCTCGCGCATCGAGGCCGAGACGTCGCGGGAGAACCCGGGCTCCTGGCGGGTCCTCGCCCGCGCCGGGTTCGTCGAGGCGGGAGCCGGGCGCGAGCCGGGCTCCGTGCGCCTGCGCCGGGAGCGCGCCGCATGAGCGTTGGCGTCCGGCGCGCGTTTCAGGCCCGGCCGAGCGCAGGCCGGCGGTCCCCGCCGAGGAGCCTGACGAGCACGAGCCCGGCGACGAAGCCGCCGACGTGGGCGCCGTACGCCACGCCGCCCATGTCGCCGCCGAGCATCCCGGCCCCACTGACGAGTTGGAACACGAACCAGAGCCCGATCGCGACGAGCGCCGGCACTTCCATCACCGAGAAGAGCCAGAGAACCCGCACGCGACGCCGCGGGAAGAGCACGATGTAGCCGCCGAGCACGCCCGAGATCGCGCCCGAGGCGCCGAGGCACGGGATGAGGGGATTAGCGCCGCTGGCCGCCGTCACCGCGACGTGTGCAAGCCCCGCCAGGACGCCCGTCGCGAGGTAAAAGACGAAATACCGCCCGTGGCCGAGCGCGTCCTCGAGGTTGTCGCCGAAGATCCAGAGGTAGAGCATGTTTCCGAAGATGTGCGCGAACCCGCCGTGCATGAACATCGCCGTGATCAGCGTGAAGTAGACCGGGATGGGCGTCGGAAAAAGCTCCAGCGTCCCGACCGAGCGTCCGTAGTCGTCCCGGATCGGGATCGGCTGCGCGATGTCCCTGCCGCTCAGGATCTCGGCGGGCACCGTCGCAAAGGCCATCGTGAAGCGCTCGTTCGACCCCATGCCCTGGAGCGCGACGAAGACGAAGACGTTGACCGCGATCAGCAGCCACGTCACGAACGGGGTCGTCCTTCGATCGGAGTCGTCGTCGCCAATGGGGATCATGCGGAGCTCGAACGGAGTCTACCGTTGCTCATCGCGGAGCCGGCGCGATGTCGAGCCCGCTGCCCGGCCTGAGAACGTAGATCTTTCCTGGAGGCACGCCCCGGAAGGTCTGCGTCTGCCCCCCAGGCCAGCGGACCTCGATCTCGTCCGCCTGATGCGCCGTTCCGAGGCCGAAGTGGAGCGGGACGAGCGATCCCGAAAGGTAAGAGGGTGAGACGCGAAACGTCTGAGTCTGCGAGCGTCCCTGCGCGGTGACCCGCACGCGCGTTTCGAGCGCGGTCCTCCCGTCGGAGTCCGGCCGCGGCTCGATCGCGATCCAGTTGCCCGAGGGCAACGTGTTGCGGAAGAGGCGCACGGGCCCGTCCACGTCGACGACGACGAGGTCGAGGGCACCATCGCCGTCGAGATCGGCCACGGCGCTGCCCCGGGCCACCATGCGCTCCTTCCCGAGATCGCCCGGACCCGCCCACTCCACGAAGAGCCCTTCGCCGAGATTCTTGAGGAGGACGGTGAGCTGAGCGAACGCATGGTCGCCGGCCTCGACGTACTCCGCTCCCCTGCTCCGGTAGTGGAAAAGCATCCGCGGCAATCGCGGGGCGAGGTGTCCCCCGACCGCGTAGAGATCGGGCCACCCGTCGTTGTCGAAATCGGCGAAGTGCGTTCCCCAG
>JANMPW010000322.1:0-2721 GCA_031370065.1 Acidobacteriota bacterium | reverse complement strand
TCGCCCATGCCCTCGGGGTCGATGAGGCGGAAAATCCGCCACTTTTCCGCGTCGCTCCCCGCAAAGTCGAGGATGCCGATCTCCGACAGGAAGAGCCCCTGGCGCATCAGGCGCTCCGCGCGCAATCCCTCGGCTTCGCCGGCGCCGAGCAGCAGGTCCCAGTTCACGTGGGCGGTCAGGTCCCGCTCGCCCGGGCTTTCCAGCGGGTCGCCGCCGCGCCGGCCGCCCGAATGCACGGCAAGCGTTCCCTCCCGGCGCGCGAACGGGTGATAGAGGATGCGCGCCGGGTGCCCGTAGTCGAACACCACGATCGACCCCCGGCCGAGAGCGCGCGTGAGAAGCCTATGGACCGCCGCAGCGTCCGGCGCGATCTCCGCCTTCTGGCCGGGTTCGAGGACGACGCCGAAGCCCGCGAGGTGCTCCCGGAGCCCGTCGGGCGCCGGCGCAGTGGCCCAGACGAAGCGGTCGCCCCGTGCCGCCACGCGCAGCTCCTGGAGACCCTCTTCCGCGCCAACGACGCGCAGGACGGGCAAGGCATCGTAAAGTTCGTTCGAGAAGATCCATCCTTCGACGGACCCCGCGGCGAGATCCCGGACGTTCTCCAGAATGCGCGGTGCGGGCTCGATTCCCCGCGCCGCGATCGCGCCGCGCCCCGCCGGCGAGCCTTCCACGGCGGTCAGCCGAAGCCGGGCGTTGAGCTGCGGATCGAGCCGGCGCAAGGTGAGCGAGAAGTCCTCGAGGAAGCGGCCGTCGGCCGCCCCCACGTCGACGAGGTCCACCGGCCCCGCGAGGTCCTCGGCCTCGATCGCAAAGAGCCGCGCGAGCGCGGCCGCGAAGGCCGGCGAAACATGCGGCGAGGTCACGAAGTCTCCCCCTTCGCCGATCGCCGCGCCGCGGGAGTAGTAGCCCTGCGCGGGGTCGTAGAGCGCCGCCTGCATGAAATCGTAGAAGGAAATGGGGCCCTCGCGGGCGATGCGTTGATGGAGCCGCTGAGGCAGGGACGGCACTGTGGCACGCATTATAGTTTTGCCAAATGCGGCCGCCGGCGCTCGTCCGACTCCTACCGGCCGCGATTCTTCTCGTCTCGGCCTGCGCCTCGCACCGCGACGGGAACCCTTCCCTCGAAGACTACTCGGACGGGACGTCGCAATACGCCCTGGAGCTGCTCGACGGGTGGAAGTCCGGCGCGATCCCGGCGACGCTCCTTTCCCCGCAGTTGAAGTGGAGCGGAGTGCTGCCAGGGGACGGTCTCACGCCCATTGCCGCCGGTTCTCCCCTGTCGATCGCCATCTTCCGTTTTGCGGCACCGCCCGCGGCAGAGTCCGGCGCGGCCGCCCTGGCGGAAAGGCTCGCTGCGAGCCGCGCGCGGTTCTCGTCCCTCGGGCGGACGGAGACGACGATCTTCGAGTTCGAGCGCCGGGGCGACCGGCGCTCAATCGTGCTGGGACTCTTTCTTTCGGGGCGGGGACCCGGAGGCCAACTGCGCCAGGAAGGCGGCAAGATCCGCGCGACGCTCGCGCCGACGAGCAACGGCGGCTGGCAGATGGAGTCGGGGTCCGTCGTCTCGTGGCTTGCTGCGTCCTCGACGGCCCCGCTTTTCGAAGAGGACGCGGCGCGGGCCGGGCTGACCCACGTGCACAGCGCTTTTCTCCCGAACGCCCGCAAGAACCTGCCGGTCCCGGGCGAGCACCTGCCGCCCGGCGTTGCGGTGCTCGACTTCGACGGGGACGGACGGTCCGACCTCTTCGTCGCTGGAGGCGACGGCAATCGTCTCTACCGCAACCGCGGCGACGGGACGTTCGAGGACGCGACGGCGCGGGCGGGCGTCGGCGGACAGGTCGGCGAGGCCCTCGGAGCGCTGGCCTTCGACTACGACAACGACGGCCGTCCCGATCTCTACGTCGCCTACCTTGCGCGGCCCAACCTGCTCTATCGCAACCGCGGCGACGGGACGTTCGAGGAGGTGGGCGCGAAGGCTGGGGTCGCGCTCGACGACAGCAGCACGTCAGCCGCCGCATTCGACTACGACCGGGACGGCAACGCCGACCTCTATGTCCTCGTGTACGGCCACCCCGACTACGGCCCAAGCATCGAGGCGGACAACGCGCCGCCCAATCACCTCTTTCACAACAACGGCGACGGCACCTTCACCGACGTCACCAAGGCGTCGCGCGCGGGAGACACCGGCTGGGGGCTCGCACTGCAGTGCGCGGACCTCGACGGCGATGGCTGGCCCGACATCTATGTCGCCAACGACTTCGGCAAGAACGCGTACCTGCACAACGAGGGCGACGGCACGTTCCGCGACCGGGCGCGCGCGGCCGGCGTCCTCGACCCCGGGTTCGGGATGGGAGTCGCGGTGGACGACTACGACGGCGACGGCCTCCTCGACTTTTTCGTCTCGAACTACTCCTTCCCCTTGAACTGGTTCCTGAGCGATCCGCGCTACCCGATGCCCCCCTTCCCCTACTCGCTCGGGCGCCCGCTCGCTTGGCGGCGGCTGAAAGCCCTCTCGCGCGGATCGTCTCTCTTTCACAACCTCGGCGGCGGACGGTTCGAGCGGACTTCCGAGGAGGCTGACGTGTGGGACACCTCGTGGTCCTGGGGCTGCGTCTTCGTAGATGCCGACATGGACGGACGCCCCGACCTCTTCGTGGTGAACGGGATGCTCACCGGCAAGAATGAGACCGAGCGCGAGGTCGACTTCTGGAACCTCATGTC
>JANMPW010000300.1:0-1514 GCA_031370065.1 Acidobacteriota bacterium | reverse complement strand
CTGGATTTCGCTGTCGGAGGTGCCGTCGGCGAAGGACTCCGCGGCGTTTTTGACGAGGTTGAGGAACACCTGCACGAGCTGGTCGCGGTTGGCGAACACCGGCGGCAGCGACGGATCGTAGGTTTCAATGAACTTGATGCGGCGCGCGAAGCCCGATTGCGCCAGCCGTTTGACGTGATCGAGCACGACATGGATGTTGACCGGCTCCCGCTCGACCGGACGCTCGTCGGAGAACACCTCCATGCGGTCGACGAGCTTCACGATGCGGTCGGCCTCGTCGCAGATCAGGCGGGTCAGCACGCGGTCGTCGTCGTTGACGCTCGATTCGAGAAGCTGCGCCGCGCCGCGAATGCCGGAGAGCGGATTCTTGATCTCGTGCGCCAGCATGGCGGCAAGGCCGCTGACGCTCCGCGCGGCGCCGCGATGCATGAGCTGGCGGTCGATCTTGTCGGCCATCGAGCGTTCCTGCAGCACGATGACCACGGCACCGGGCTGATCGAGGCTCGGCGTGGCGTAGATGTCGACGATGTGTTCGCCGCCGTTGCGCGGCGTGCCGATATCGACGCGGTATTCGCTGACCGGCGCCGAACGCTCGCGCACCTGGTCGATGAGGGCGAGCAGCGGGCTGCCGAAGGGAACGAAGTAGGCGAGCGGATGCCGGCGGAGGACACTGGTCGAGGCCTGGAAAAATGTCTGGGCGGCGGTGTTGGCGTCGAGTATTCCCCCCGCCTCGTCGACGACAAGGACGGGATGCGGCAGCGCGTCGAGGACGGCCCCGACCGCGCGGTTCCGATCGATCGCCTCGACGTTCACGCTGCCCTCCTCTGCTCTTCGGCGAAGGCCGAGCCCACAGCATCCATGACCGCACGGGGATCGGTCCCGGTCATCACGGTCGTCCGGATATCGACGGGTGGCGCGACCTGATCGAGATACCAACCGAGGTGCTTTCGTGCGGCCCTGAGGCCGATGCGCTCGCCGTAGTGGGCGAGCATCGCGGCGTAGTGATCCTCGATGAGCGCAAGCAACGCCTCGCCCTCCGGCGCGGCCGGCATGACGCCGGTGGCGGCGAAGCGCGCGAGGTGACCGGGGAACCATGGACGGCCGTAGGCGCCGCGGCCGATCATGACGCCATCGGCGCCGGACATCTCCAGCATGCGGCCGAGATCGGATGGGCGGACGAGATCGCCATTGGCGATGAGCGGGATGGACACCGCCTCCTTCACCGCGCGGATCGCGGCCCAGTCGGCGGCGCCGTTGTAGAACTGGCAGCGTGTGCGGCCGTGAACCGCAATGAGCTGGACGCCGGCGTCTTCGGCGCGACGGGCAAGTTCGGGCGCATTGATCGTGCCGTCGTCCCAGCCGAGTCGCATCTTGAGCGTCACGGGCAGATGGGTCGCGCCGACCGTTGCTTCGATCAGCGTCACCGCGTGATCGAGATCGCGCATCAACGCCGAACCGGCATAGCCGCCGGTCACCTTCTTCGCCGGGCAGCCCATGTTGATATCGATCATGTC
>JANMPW010000271.1:0-2583 GCA_031370065.1 Acidobacteriota bacterium | reverse complement strand
GGCGGTCGAGGTTCCCCGCGAAGTGACGGCCCACTACGTCTTCTACGTGGACAACCTGAACATCCAGCCCATGAACCGCAATCGCATGTTCAAGCGCTTGAAGGAATTCATCCCGCAGGTGATCGGGCCCAACGCCGAGGGCATGGTCGTCACGTTCAACCGCTCGGTGAAGATCCGCAAGGCCTTCACGAATGATCCCAAGGAGCTGGTCGGCGCCCTGGAGGACATCGAGCTCGACACGGGCGGCGGCACGAACTACCAGAGCGAGCGGCGCGACGCGATCTCGAAAATCAACGACGCGAAGACGTCTTCGGAGGCGCAGAATTTCGCAAAGACCTACGCCCAGGCGCTGCGCAACGACCTCGAGTTCACAGTCGACGCCATCCAGTCGACGATCAATAGCCTGGCGGGACTGCAGGGCCGCAAGAACTTCGTCTACATGTCGGAGGGTCTTCCCGCCACGGCGGGGCTCGAGCTCTACGAAGCCATCCGGGAGAAGTTCAAGGATCCGTCGGCCTCGATGCAGGAGTTCGAGTACGACATGAACACGAAGTACGTGAAGATCGTCTCGGCGGCCAACGCCAACGGCGTGACCGTCTACACGCTCGACGCGTCGGGTCTCGCGACGAGCGACCTCATGTCGGCCGAGAACAAGACGACGGACGTGCGCGTGAACGACTTCTTCATGCGGCAGAACATGCAGGGCCCGATCCGGATGATGGCGGAGGAGACCGGCGGCATTGCCGCCATCAACACCAACGACTGGAAGGCGAGCCTCGACCAGATCGCCTCGGACTTTTCGAACTTCTACTCGCTCGGCTACCGAAGCGCCAAGGGGGCGAGCGACCGGCCGCACAAGATCGAGGTGTCGGTCAAGAAGAAGGGCCTGAAGGTGCGCACGCGCACGAGCTTCGTCGAGAAGTCCGTAGAGACGAAGACGGCCGAGGCCGTGCTCGCCAGCCTCCACTATGCCCGCAGCGACAACCCCCTCCAGGCCGGTCTGTCCGTCGGCGAGCCCAAGCCCTATGACAGAGAGAACTACCTGTTGCCCGTCCGGATCTCGGTGCCGATCGGCAGGCTCGGCCTGCTGCCTTCGGGGGACCGGTACGAGGGGCAGTTCTTCGTCTACTTCGCGGTGCTGGACGTGTCCGGAAAGCAGTCGGACCTCCAGATCCAGAAGCAGCAGGTCACGGTTCCCGCCAAGGACCTCGCCGCGGCGCAGCGCAAGGACTTCTATTTCGACGTCCAGCTGATCGTCGTTCCGGGCGGTCAGAAGCTCGCGGTCGGTGTCCGGGATGGCGTGTCCAACCTGACTTCGTATCTCCAGAAGAACGTCTTCGTCTCGGTGCTGCCCAAGGAGAAGCCCACGGAGCCGGCCAAGCCCGGGACGTAGACTCGGCCGGTTCCGGCGGATAATCCCCGGGTGATCCCGATCCTCGACGCCCGGCGGATGCGCGCGGCAGACGCCGCAACGATTCGCCGCGGCACGCCTTCCGACGAGCTCATGGAGAGCGCCGCCGCCGCGCTCTGCCGAACGCTGGCGTGGGCCTATCCGGACTGGGCGCGCGTCGTCGTGGTGTGCGGCCCCGGCAACAACGGAGGAGACGGACTCGCCGCGGCGCGCATTCTCGCCCAACGCGGGATGGCGGTCTCCCTTTTCGCCCTCAGTGATCCCTCGGCCTACCGCGGCGACCCGGCGGTCAACCTGGCTCGCGCCGCGGCATTCGGCCTCGTCCCGGTGACGCTCGCGTCCCGCGGTGGCTTCGACGCTCTGCGCCGAGCGCTCACCGAGGCCGACGGAGTCGTGGACGCGCTGTTCGGCACCGGTCTCGGCCGACCACTGGAAGGAAAAGCTCGGCGCGCGGTCGAGGCGATCAACCGGGCCGGCCGGCCCGTCGTCTGCGCGGACGTCCCGTCGGGGCTCTTTGCCGAGGGCGGTGCGATCGCCGGCCCCGCCGTGCGCGCGGCGATAACCGTCGCATTCGGCGCGCCGAAGCTCTGCCATGTACTGCCGCCGGCGAGCGGTCTCTGCGGCCGGCTCGTGGTCGCAGACATCGGAATCTCCCGTGCGACGTTGGAGGAGAACGCGCGGCGCGTGTGGCTCGCGGAGCCGTCCGACGCGCGGTCGCTGCTGCCCGCGCGGCCGCTCGAGTCGCACAAGGCGGACTTCGGAAGGCTCGCGATCGTCGCCGGCTCGCGCGGCAAGGCGGGGGCCGCGGTCCTCGCCGCGCGGGGCGCCCTGCGCGCGGGAGCGGGCCTGGTCACCGTTTTCTGCGCGGAGTCGCTCGAGGGTCTGGTGGTTGGTGCTCTGCCCGAGGCGATGACCTCCGGTTTACCGGAATCCGGCGGCGCGCTCGCGGCGCGCGGCGCTCGCGCCCTACTCGGCGCGCTCGAGGGATTCGACGCCGCCGTCGTCGGGCCGGGCCTCGGCACCTCGGACGAGACGGTGCGTTTCCTCGAATCGGTGCTTGCGGGCGCGCGGGTTCCGGTCATTGCCGACGCCGACGCGCTGAACGCCTTCGCCGGGCGCGCCCAATTCTTCCGGCGGCGACGCGGCCCGACCGTGCTGACGCCGCATCCGGG
>JANMPW010000257.1:0-1616 GCA_031370065.1 Acidobacteriota bacterium | reverse complement strand
GCCGCTGTCCGCACAGCGCCGCAGTGAGGTCGAGCGCTTCGAAGCCGCGGGGCAGTAGACTCGCGGCCGCAATTCACGGAGGCGGCGCATGCATTCGTTTCTCCCGGTACTCCTGACGCTCGCCACGGCGAGCGCCTCCCCGCAGATTTCCCCCTCCGACGCGAAGGCGAAGGTCGATGCAGTGTTCCACGATTACGACCGCTCCGACTCCCCCGGCTGCGCCCTCGGCGTCTACCGGGACGGCCGGATCGTGTATGAGCGCGGCTACGGGATGGCGAACCTCGAGCTCGGCGTGGCCAATTCGCCGCAGTCGGTGTTCGACATCGGCTCGACCTCGAAGCAGTTCACGGCATTCGCGATCCACCTGCTCGCCCGCGACGGGAAGCTGTTGCTCGACGACGACGTCCGCAAGTGGGTGCCGGAAGTCCCGGACTACGGAAAGAAAGTCACGATTCGCAATCTCCTCCATCACACCGGCGGCCTGCGCGATTACATCGAGGTCATGGAGCTCCAGGGCATCCAGACCGAGGACCTGACGACCGACCAGGACTCTCTCGCGGCGATCGCCCGCCAGAAGGCGCCGAACTTCGCCCCGGGCGAGGAGCATCTCTACTCGAACACGGGTTACTTCCTGCTGTCGGTCGTCGTCAAGCGGGCGAGCGGCCAGTCGCTGCGCGACTTCGCGGAAGCGCGTATCTTCGGGCCGCTCGGCATGAGGCACACGCAGTTCAACGACCTGCACACGCGGATCATCCCGAACCGCGCCACGGGGTACGGCAAGGCCGAAGGCCGCGGCTTCGGGATCGATATGGGGGACTGGGAGCAGACGGGGGACGGCGCGGTCCAGACGACCGTGGAGGACCTCCAGCTGTGGGACCGGAACTTTTACGAGCCGAAGGTCGGCGACCGGCAACTGCTCGACGCGATGCAGACGGTCGGGATTTTGAATAGCGGCAAAAAGCTCGACTACGCGTCCGCCCTGTTTCTGACGAAGTACAAGGGCCTGTCCACCGTCAGCCACGGTGGCGCGTGGGTGGGGTACCGGGCGCAGCTCCTGCGCTTTCCGCGGCAGAAGTTCTCGGTCGCCTGCCTCTGCAACCTCTCGAGCGCCAATCCGAGCCGCCTCGCGCAGCAGGTCGCGGAGGTCTACCTCGGGGCCCTGATGACGCCGGATGCGCCGAAACTCCAGCCGAAGAAGGGTTCGGAAGCGAGGGTCGCGGTGCCCGCCGCCGAGCTCAAGCGCCTCTCGGGGTTCTACCGGAATCCCGTTTCGGGACAGATCCTCGGAGCCTCCTTGCGCGAGAACAAGCTCGTGGGGAAGGCGGGCGGCGAGAGCTTCACCTTCGTTCCGACCGCGGTCGGCCGCTTCCGGCTCGACGGTCTCCGCGGGGGCAGGAGCGAGATCGAGGTCGGCCCGGCCGCGAGTGGCGGCCGATCCGCCCTCTTCGTCACGACGACCGACGAGGACGGCGACGTCGTGAAGGAGACCTTCCAGCCGGTGGATCTCTGGTCGCCGACGGCGCCGGAGCTGGCGGAATTCGCCGGCAGCTACGCGAGCGAGGAGCTCGACACGACGTGGAAGCTCGTCGTCGAGGACGGAAAGCTCGCCATCCGGC
>JANMPW010000237.1:0-5001 GCA_031370065.1 Acidobacteriota bacterium | reverse complement strand
GTGGTACCTGGGGCGATTCCCAGGAAGTTTTTCGTGTGGACGACCGTGCCGGCCCCGTTGATCACCATCGACGCGCGACCGATGTTCCCCGTGCCGATGGCCGCAATGGAGGCCTCCGTCTTCCCGCCTGGCGCGGACCCGTGCTGCGCCTTCCAGGCCTCGAAGAACGAACGGCGTTGCTCCGGGCTTCGCTTTCCGGCGAAGGCCTTTCGCCCTTCCTCCGAGCCGGGGCCGGTCTGCGCCAGGGCACCGGCGGCAAAAAGAGGCATCACGAGGGCCGCGGACAGGAGCGCCGACCAGAAACCGCGGGGGAGGGGCCATCTCGACTTCATTTCGTCCTCCTGAAACAGGAGAATCAACTACCGGGGCACGGGAAAACGTTCTTAATACTGTATACCGAAACCAGGTCGCAAGCCCCGATTTCGTCGCGATCCCGGTCTTCCGCCAGGTCTACCGCTCGGCGACGCCGATGTCCGGAGCCGAGCCCCGGAAGGCCGATCCGTCGAGCGCCTTCCCGGCGTCCACTGGGGAGAACCCGACCACCCTCGAGAGATCGCCTTCTGCGAGGTCCGCTCCGGCCACCACCCGGGAATGGGGCATGTGGGCGGCCATCCAGGCGGTCCCGACCTGTTTTTCGCCCACGGCGCCTGGCAGGGCGGCCGCCGCCCCGAAGACGTTGTAGTCGAAGAGCGCCCAGCCTTGGGGTAAAGGCAGCTTGAATGCGACTTTGGGCTCGAGGATCAGGTTGTTGGCGATGGTGAGCCCCAAGACCCCGGCGGCGGCGATCCGGAACGGGTCGGCGTACCGATTGATGACGTTGTTGGAGAACCGCACGTCCCTCCCGGCGTCGATCCGGACGGCCGTGCTCTCGGCCGTCAGCCGGTTCTCGAGATAGTTGTGGTGGAAGACGATTTTTTCGGGAGGGCTGGCGGACCCGGTTGGCTCCCCGACGCGGACCGCGACGGAGGCCTCGAGGATCGATCCATTCTCGAAGGTCACGCCGCGGCATCCCGACCCGACGACGACCGCCTCGCCGCCCGACCCGTCGTCCTCGTCCGGGCGGTAGTTGGAGAGCCGGTTGCGGGAAGCCGTTACCGCCTCGCAATGCGACAGCACGAGGGCTGGGCCCTTGTCGTTGTGAATCCGGTTGCCCGTGATGGCGACGTTGCGGGCGGGCCTCGAGTCGCCGCCGCCGCCGATCGTGACCGAGGCGGACCGGTTGTGGTGAATGTGGTTGTTGACGAGAGTGATGTCCGAGGCCCCGGCCTCGATCCGGACGCCCGTCGACTGGTGGATGTGGCAGTTCGAAAGGGTGATTCGGGAGCTGCCGGCCGTGAGAAGCACGGCAGGTCCCTTGCCTTCGTAGATGTGGCTCTGGTCGACGGCGACGTCGTGGGCGCCGGGCCCGACCGCGACGAAACCGGCCGACTCCGAGTCGAGCAGGGCGATCTGGACCTCCCAAAACTGCCAGTGCGCCCTTTCGACGGTGAGTACGTCCGCGCCGCCGGCGGCCTTGAGGAAGGCATGGCGCGCGAAGACCTGAATCGGCGCCTCGGCAGTCCCGTTCGCGCACGCGCCCGCGATCCGAAACGCGCCCGAGTAGATGCCCGCGGCCACGACGAGCCGATCCCCGGGCTCGAGATGGCAGAGCGCGTCCTGCAGGTCTTTCCAGGGATGATCGGGGGTGCCGTCCCCCGGGCCGTTGGCATCGGCGGCGACGTAGCGCACGCGGCGCGCCTCGGAAAACCGGGGATCGTAAGGCTTCTTCTCGGGGAACGGCTCGCCGTTCAAAAGCACGGCCGGCTCGCCGTGGAGAAGGTCCGGCTCTCCGGGTCGGTTGGACGTCTTCGCCTCCTCTTCCTCCGACTGTTGGGGCGGCGGGAACTTCGACTCCGGCTGGAAAGGCGTCGGGCGCAGGGGCATCCGCGCACGAACGTCCGGGGGGTTCTCGGAGGCCTTCGGCGGCCCGGCTGTGGGCGTGGGCGTCGGTGAGGGCGCCGCCCCTCCGGCAAGAAGGGCCGCTGGGAGAAGCGTCACTGCCCAAATCGAGACTCGAAACCCGAAAGTCGAAACTGCGTCTCTCATCATCTCTCCGCCACGCCGATGTCCGGCGCGGACCCCTTCGACTCCAATCCTGGGACAGCCGTTCCCTTGTCGAAGACCTCCGCCCCAGAAACCCGCGCGAGATCGCGATGGAGGAGCTTCGCCGCGGCGAGCCGCGACTGCGGCATCGTTCCCTTCCTCAGGAAACCATCGAGCGGGAGTGTCTCCCCGCCCACCTGAGCCTCCGGCATGCCCGCGCTCGCTGAAAAGATGTTGTAGTCGAAGAGGGCGACCGCCCTGGGATCGGCCAGGACGAAAGCGGTGTCGGCGACCTCCAGGAACAGGTTGTTGGCGATCGTGACCCACTGCGTCTGCGGCGGCGCGCCGAAGACGAGGATGCCGGTCGCGAAGCCCTCGACGGCGTTGTTGGCGACGCGCGCGCGGCGGCCCGCTTCGATGTCGATCCCCGCGCCGCCCGGCTGGTTGCTTTCCAGATAGTTGCGGCCGATCGTGACGTCCTCGACCGGGGTGAAGGACCCGTCCTCGGGGTTCGCCCGTCCCACCTGAATGCCCACGGAGAAGCCGGAAATCACGTTGCGTCGTACCGTGACTTCCCGAGCGCGCTCGAGCGCGATGCCGCGCGTATCGGCCCGGCCGGGAAGGCCGGACAGCGTGTTGTCCTCGATGCGCAGCCCGCGGGCGGCGGCGACGTCGATCGCCGTCCTACCGCCGCCGTGGATCGCGTTGCCCTGGAAGAGCAAGTACCGGGCCGGAGGCGTGTCGGAGTCCGGCGCATTCACCCGGATGGCTCCGGCCGGGTTTCCGTTCAGGTGGTTCCGGAAGAGGCGAACCGAAGTGGTTCCCGCTTGAATCTCGACGCCGAAGGCCGAGGGGGCCGGACGGTCAACGGGCTTTCGGGCGATCCGGGCGTTGGAGACCGTCACGTCCGCCGCGCCCTCGCCGATCCGCACGCCGGGCCCGGTTCCGCCGGCGATGCGGGCGCCGTCGAGCGTGACGTGACTGCCGCCGGGGCCTTCGACGAGGACTCCCGGCTCCGGCGATTCTTCGAGCTCGAGGAAAAGGCCGACGAGAATCCAGTGCGCCCGTCGAACCGTCAGCGCCGCGCCGCGATGGCCGGGCGCGACCCTCGCCTTTCCGTCGAAGATCACCTGGATGGGATTCTCGGGCGTGCCGTCGCGGCAGGGCTCGTCGACGCGAAGGCCTCCCGCGTAGGTCCCGACTCGAACGCGGAGCCGGTCGCCCGGACCGAGCGCGCGGAGCGCGGCCTGAAGATCGTTCCAGGGGTGCTGCTCCGATCCGTCGCCGTTCTCCTTGCCCGCGGCGACGAAGAGCGTCCGCTCGGGCTCCGGGAGCTTCACGGCACGGGGCGAGACGGGCGGAAAGGGCTTCCCGTTGAGCAGCACGGCCGGCCAGGTTTGAAGCGCGTCGGCATCCGGGGACGCTGCAGGCTTGCCGTGTGCTCCGTGCTGCGCCGCCGCGGGGACCGCGATCGCGGAGGCGAGGAAAACCGAGGTCCAGAGCGCCTTGGGCTTCATTCGGAAAACTTGGCGCGGAATCGTACCACGCAGAATCCCGGGAGCCGCGATGCCCCGCGCGATCCGGGATAATCTTGCCGCCCATGGAGGAAACCGTTCGATGAGACACTCGCTCGTTCGCGTCGCCCCGTGCCTCGCCGCCGTCGTGCTCGTCCTCCTCGGTCCCGCGCCCGCTCGCGCCGAGGACAAGGCGCCGCCCACTTACCGCTGTCAGGGCTTCGACGAGCCGATGAGCCGGGAGAACATTCGGATTGCCCGGGGGCGCGTTCTCCCGCTGCGCGCCAAGCTCGTGCTGCCAGATGGAAGCTTCGGCGACGCCACGGTCCTGAAAACCGCGCCGAAAATCTCCCTCCAGTTCTTGCCCGAGTCGGGCCCCCCGGTCGACAAGTCGGGCGGCCTCGAGGTCCGCGACTACGGAAAGGGAAACTCCTTCGTCTTCGACCAGGAGGCGCACTGGAAGTTCGACCTCGGGACGGGGAACCTGCCCGACGACGGCCGGTACAAGGTCAGCCTGATCTCCGGCGACGAGAGCGAGTACCGGGTCGACCCGGCCTGCACGCTCGTCTTCCTGCTCGGCGGCGGAAAGTAGCGCTCGCTTAGGCCTCCGGCGACCGTGGCTCGACGCGCTTCAGGACCTCGAACGAGTAGTCGACGCGCAGGATGTAGACCCACGCCCAGAGCAGCGATCCCGATGCGTAGCGGATGAAGTTGTCGAGCACGGCGATCGTCACGCACTCCGGCCAGCCCAGGCCGCCGAGATAGAGGCCCGCAGCGAAGCCCCACTCGAATTGCCCGATGCCGCCCGGAGTGATCGGAATGAGCCGGGCAATGTAGCTCGCCACGATCGCCATCAAGAGAATCGAGAAGTTGACGTTCAAGATCACGTGGGTCGAGGTGAAGGCCATCGCGATCATGTAGGCGGCGATGTCTTCGAGGCCGAAGGCGATGAGCGACAGGATCGTCAGCTTCGAGAAGTCCATGGGCTTGCGGGCGAGCGCCTGGAAGGACTGTCGGACTTCGCTCCACTTGAGCGGAATGATCGAGGCCTCGGGAAAGAGATGGCTCGGCCGCGCGACCAGATAACAGAGGCCGAGAATGACGAGCGACCAGAACATCTGGGCGAGCCACACGGACCATCCGAGGCCGTACGGCCCGTACGCTGCGTAGACGACGATTTCCATGACGACGAAGAGCTCGCCGAGGAAGACCGCCTGCGTCACACGATTGGCAGGCGAGCCCTGGCTCCCCATGAAATTCACCATCCGGACGAGGCCCTGGTTGAAGGGGAGAAGCCGGTTGACACCGATCCCCTCGAGGTACGCGCGGGCATGCTGCGTGAAGGTGCCCGGGACGCCCGTGAATCGGCAGAATCCGTGGAACTGCGCGGCCTTGATGAGCCAGA
>JANMPW010000222.1:0-4221 GCA_031370065.1 Acidobacteriota bacterium | reverse complement strand
AAGCTCAAGCTGCTCTACCTTCCCCCGAAGATCAACGACGTGCTCACAGTGACGCAGCTGATCACCGTTTTCGACGTGTACGAGTCGGAGTCGGAGGCGTTGGCGAGCTTCCGCGGCTAGGAAACCGGTCCTGAAGGGTCCTGCCAAGCGGGGCGCCGCGTTCGACCGGTTCGCCGCGTCGGTCCGCCCCGCGCTCGAGGCGGCGCTCACGCGGGGCCTGCCGCCTCCCGCCGTCCGCGCGGAATCGCTCTCCCTCGCCATCGCCGCGGCGGCGTTGTCGCCGGGTAAGCGGCTGCGTCCGCTGGCGGCCCTGGCCGCCGGCGACATCGCGCGGGCCACTGCGCAGGCGTCGATGGCGGTGGCCGTCGCCGTCGAGTTCGTCCACGCGGCCTCGCTCGTGCTCGATGACCTGCCGTCCATGGACGACGCTCCGCGCCGCCGCGGCCATCCGGCGCTGCACCGCGTGCATGGGGTCGCTACCGCGGAGCTCGCGGCCGTGGCCCTGCTGTCCCGCGCGTTCGAGCTCGCCGCCGGGGCTCCCGGCATGACGCCGGCGGCACGCGCCCGCGTCGTTTCCGAGCTCGCGGCGGCCGTCGGAGCAGCGGGCTGTTGCGCCGGACAGGCCGCGGACCTGTCGGCCGACCCCGCCGCCGTCCTTCTCGACGACCTCGAGTCGATCCACGCGAGAAAGACCGGCGCGCTCTTCGTCGCGGCGGTCCGCTGCGGCGCGATCGCCGGTGGCGCCTCCGAGAGCATCCTTTCGGGCCTCACGCTCTATGCCCGCAACCTCGGCCTCGCCTTCCAGATCACCGACGACCTGCTCGATCTCGAGGGGGACCCGGAGCAGATGGGCAAGGACGGCGGGCGCGATGCGCATCGCGCGAATTTCGCGACGATCCTGGGCGGGGAGTCCTCCCGCCGGCTCGTCGAGGAGCTCCTGGAAGCGGCGCTCTCGGCGCTCTCGCCACTCGGCCGCCGCGGCGATGTTCTCGCCGACCTCGCGCGCGTCGTGCGGGACCGGCGCTCGTGACCCGGCGGCCGACCCTCGAGGAGGCGCGCACGCGCCTGAAGGAGCTCGGGTACCTCGACGTCGGAGTGTCGCGGCTGCTCTTCCGGCCCCTCTTCGAGGGCCGCATCGGGGCGTTCCTGCCGGCGGTGGTGCTCGGCGCGTTCGCCGCGGCCCTTGCGGCGGTGGCGGCCGTCGAGGCGTCGGAGCCGGGGTTCGGAAGCTTGCTCGCGGCGGTGGCCGCGCTGTCGCTCCACGTGTTCGTCGCCGACCTCCTGCCGCTGGCGCTTTCCGCCCTCCTGCTCGGATGGCTGGCGGATCGATCGCGCAGGCCCGGTATTGCCGCGACCGTTGCCGGGCTTGGAGCGGCGTGCGCGGTTTTCGGGCTGTGGATTGCGGGGACTTACGGTCTCGCGCGGGAACTGTCCGTCCGCTCGCTGCTCTGGGGGATCCCGGTGACGGTGGCCGCGCTCGTGTTGGCGGCGGCCGTTCGCCTCGGCTTTCTCGCGCGCGCCTTCGCGAGGTCGGGGTCGCTGCCGGTGCGGGCGAGGCGACCCGTGTTCGCGGCGGCATCCGCAGCGGGCCTGCTCGTGGCGATCCTGCTCTTCTCGGCCCGACGCGAGGTGCCGGCGGCAGACGCGCCGCAGCCGTCGCCGCGGCAGATCCCGATCGTCGTCCTCGCCGTGGACGGACTCGATCTGGATGGTCCGGGCAAGCCCGCGCGCGTCGCGGAGTTGGTCGGAGGCGGCGCCACGGGATGGTGGCCGGCCGAGCGGTTGTCGCCCCCCGAGATCTGGACGGACCTCGCGTCCGGTTCGCCCGCGGGGCGAGTCGGCGTGCGTTCGCTCGCGCGCGTGCGGCCGATCCTCTCGCCGCTGGCGCTGCGGCCGCCGTTCGGAACGTCCTGGTACCTGCGCCGAGTAGGGCCGAAGCTGCGCCTCGTTTCGAATGCTCCCGTTTCCGGTGCGGACCGGCGCCGGCTCGATTTCTGGGAAGTCTCGGCGTCGGCGGGCATTCCGAGCCTCTCCATTGGATGGTGGGCCGCCGCGCCATGGCCCGGCGCGACCGTCGTCGAGAATCGCGCGATTTTCGGGCGCGCGCGCGACGGCGTGGACGCAGACCGCGTCGCGATCGGCCTCTTCGAGGGCGAAGCGAGAAAGGGTTACGGGCTCCTGACCGTCTACCTTCCGGCGTGCGACATCACGAGGAACGAACCGGCGGCGCGGCTGGCCGCCGTCGCGGCCCTGGAAACGCTCCTCGAGGAATGGGTCTTACGGGCGGCGAGGGGCGAATGCGTCCTGGTCGTGCTCGCCGTGGACAGCCATCCGGGCTCGTCGTCGGCGCTCGGACGGATGGTGGTGTTCGATGCCAACCTGGCACACAGGACCGTGCGCATCCGGCCGGAAGACGCTGCGCCCTCGATCCTCGCCCGGGCGGGCGTCCCGGCCGCGGGCGACCTCGGGGGCAAGCCCGTCACCGCGCTCTTTGCGCCCGACTCGCTCGAGACTGCGACCGTCGCGACCTACGGCGCCCGTGTCGTGCCCATGGCCGCCGCCGCGCCGGAGAGCGATCGGGATTATCTGGAGAAGCTGAAAAGTCTGGGGTACCTGAAGTAGTCGACAGTTGACAGCGGAGACGTTAGATCTTTCTGTCGACTGTAAACTGCCGCCTGTCGACTTCGCACGATGAAAGCCATTTTCTTCACGCAGCACGGCGGCAACGAGGTGCTCCAGTACGGTGAGCGCCCGGACCCCGTGCCCGGTCCCGGCCAGGTGCGCGTGGCGATCCGCGCAGCGGCACTCAACCACCTCGACATCTTCGTGCGCAACGGGATCCCCAACGTGCCGCTGCCGCAGATTCCCGGCGCGGATGGCGCGGGGGTCGTGGACGCCGTGGGCGAGTCCGTGACGGGTGTTACCCCGGGGGATCGGGTGCTGGTGCAGCCCGGGTTGTACTGCGGCGCCTGCGAGTTCTGCCGTGCCGGCGAGCAGAGCGTCTGCGCCTCGTTCGGGATCCTCGGCGAGAACGCGCCCGGGACCTTCGCTGAGCGCGTGGTCGTTCCGGCGCGCAACGTGTTTCCGGTTCCGCAGGGGCTGTCGTTCGCGCAGGCTGCGGCCTTTCCGCTCGCGTACCAGACCGCCTGGCGGATGGTCGTCGGCCGCGCCGCCGTGCGGCCGGGCGAGACCGTCCTGATCCACGGGGTCGGCGGGGGAGTCGCCTGGGCGGCGTTGGAGATCGCCCTTCTCTCCGGCGCCCGCGTGATTGCGACGACGTCCGGCGATGTGAAGGCGGGCCGCGCGCGCGATGCGGGCGCCGAGCTCGTCGTGGACTACCGGACGGAAGACGTCGTTCCGGCGATTCGCCGCCACACCGGAAAGCGCGGCGTCGACGTCGTCGTGGACATGGTCGGAGAAGCCACCTGGATGAGCTCGCTCAAGTCGGTCGCCAAAGGCGGGCGCATCGTCAGTTGCGGCGCAACCTCTGGGCCGAACCCGAAGGAGGAGATCCGCCTCATCTACTGGAAGCAGATCTCGATCCTCGGCTCGACGATGTCGAACGACCGCGAGTTCCGGGCGCTCTACGCCGCCGTCGCCGCGGGCAAGCTCCGGCCTCGCATCGACCGGGTCTTCCCGCTGCCCGAAGCCACCGCCGCCTATCGCCTCATGGAGTCCGGGCAGCAGCACGGGAAGATCGTGCTGGTGCCGGAGGGCGTCGAAAGGGACTGGCCAGACGGGGATTGAGGGAAGTCCAGGCTATGTGGGCGCCGACTCGGCTCCTGCCCGGCTGGCGCTCTGCTTCTATTTCTCGTTCATTGCCTGTCAAGCAATTTATGGAAAATGGAATGCAATAGGGTTCATCCGTGCGATGATCTCCCCGTCCTCCCCGGGTCGCAGGCGGTTCTCGTCGGCGACGAACCATGACCGAACAATCCACGCGACGTGCTTTCCGCATCTGCGATCTGCCTTCCGATGAGCGGCCGCGCGAGCGGCTGCTGCGCCTGGGCCCGGGCGCGCTGACGAACGAGGAGCTGCTGGCGCTCCTCTTGCGCACGGGGATTCCCGGAGAGAGTGCGCTCGACAGGGCGCGGAGCCTTCTTGCCACGCGGGGCGGGCTCATCGGTCTGGCCGGGGCGACGGCGCCGGAGCTCTCCTCCGAGCGCGGCATCGGGCCGACCCGCGCCAGCGCCATCGTGGCCGCGCTCGAGATCGCCCGCC
>JANMPW010000105.1:0-1765 GCA_031370065.1 Acidobacteriota bacterium | reverse complement strand
CTCTTCGACGGCGCGGGCCACGTCGCGCTTCAAGTCCGCGTCGTAACGGGTCAGGTCGAGGACGGGGATGGGGGCTCGGTCGGGAGGGCTCACGCGCCGGGAATTGTATCCGGCACGCCGTGTCATCGATCGGCGTTTCTCCGCGTCTCGATCCTCGGGGAGACCCTGGGCGTTACGGTGAGGTGCGAATGCAGGGCGGGCGGATGCCCGCCGTCACGATCCGGCGGATCGACGACGCCGTGAAGAGCCCGACTCCAGCTCCCGCCTCGAAGCCGGACCCGCCCGGCGGGGCACAACTCACGGAAGCCGCCGCATGAGGTGCGCGGTGAAGCCGTCGCAACGGTCGTCCGGAAAGAGACGGAACTTCGCCCCGTCCACGAAGGGCGCGAGTGGGGCCGCCGCGTCGATCGGAGCGAGCTCCAGGCCCGGAGCGCGCGCGAGAACGCCCGCGACGACGCGCTCGTTCTCTTCCTCCTCGAGGCTGCAGGTCGAGTAGAGGAGGTACCCCCCCGGCGCGAGCAGGCGCGCGGCGGCGGCGAGCGATTCCTCCTGCGCCCGGGAAAGCCGATCGATCGCCTCGGCGCTGACGCGGTAGCGGATCTCCGGGTTCTTGCGCAGCGTTCCCGTGCCGCTGCAGGGCGCGTCGAGCAGAACGCGGGCGAAACGGCCCTCGGGCAGCGGCAGCGCGCCGAGGTCGCCGGCAATCGCGCGCACCTCCGGGACCCCGAGCCGCCGGATATTTTCGCCGACACGCTCGAGGCGCCGACGTGAACGGTCCACCGCGGCAGTCCATTGCGCGCGGCCGTGGGCGATGGCGGACAACGACTTCCCGCCGGGCGCCGCGGCCAGATCGACGAGCAGCTCTCCTTCCGGCAAGAGGAGCGCCAACAGCTGCGACCCGACGTCCTGGACGCTGAAATGGCCGGCAACGAGCAGTCTGGAACGGAGCGGATTGCCCTTCAAGACCGTGAGCGCGAGCGGAGCGAGGGGAGACAGCTCCGTCTCGACACCCTCGGCCGCGAGCGCCGCGGCAAGCGCGTCGCGGTTCGTCCGGCGAGGATTGGTCAGCAGGTCCAGGCGCGAGGGCGTGTTGTCGGCAGCGAGGATGCGGCGGGTCATGTCAAGACCGAACCGGGCGAGCCACCTCTCGACGAGGAAGGTCGGGTGGGAGAAGGAGCGCGCCAGGACGGGGGCCGAATCGGCCTCCTCGCCCCTGCCCTCTCCCCCCGGCGGGGGAAGAGGGTGTGCTTGCCCGGGCGAGGGGAGGAGCAGGATGTTGCGCAGGACTCCGTTGACGAGCTTCGCCGCGCCTTCACCCCCGGCCGCCCGCGCCTGGTCGACGGCGGCGCTCACCGCGGCGTACGGCGGGATCCGATCGAGATGGCGCACCTGGTAGAGAGCGATCTGCATGATTTCCCGAAGGCCCGGAATGAGCTTCTGCATCGGGATACGGCAGACGCCGGCGATCTCCGCGTCGAGCGCCGACTTCCAGCGCAGCACGCCGAGGACGAGCTCGCGCAGGAGGTCCTGGTCCGCCGGCGCGAGATCGCGCGCGAGCTCCCCGATGAGCGGCGCCGCATTACGCGACTTCTCGAGCACGCCGCGCAGCGCCTCGACCGCGCGCGTCCGTGCCGTCGGGGCGGGGGGCCGCTTCAAACCCTCACCGCGGCCTCTCGAAGCGGCCCGGCAGTTGGACGGAGCGGGCGAACTCGGCGCCCGTGACGGGCTGGCGGCCGGCGCGCTGCAGCCGTTCGATCCGTAGCGC
>JANMPW010000098.1:0-2452 GCA_031370065.1 Acidobacteriota bacterium | reverse complement strand
TCGATCGGGCGCACGGAGCGTAGGGGCGGGGGTGAGCCCCGCCCGCTGGATCTCCCTTGAGCTACGAAGCCCTTCTTCCGATCGAGCAGTCCTGCTACTGGATGGCCTCGCGGCCGGCGTATTCGGTCGAGCGGTTGGAAGGCGAGATCGAAGCCGACGTCGCCGTCGTCGGAGCGGGCTTCACGGGACTGTGGACGGCACTCTTCCTCAAGGAGCTCGAGTCCTCGCTTTCCGTCTGCGTCATCGAGAAGAGCGTCGCCGGATACGGCGCGAGCGGTCGCAATGCCGGCATCGTCGGCGAGACGATCGATCACTCGCACGAGCTGGCGATCGCCCATTTCGGACTCGACGAGGCCAAAGAGCTCGCGCGCATCGGCCGCGAAAACCTGGACGAACTGGAGCGGTTCCTTCGCGAGCGGTCGATCGACGCCGGGTTCGAGAGGCCGGGGCAGCTGATTGTTGCGCTGACGCCGGCGCACGTCGAGGCGCTCGAAGCCTCCCGCCTGGCGGCTGAGCGCGTGGGCTCGCCGGGATGGAAGGTCCTCTCGCACGGGCAGACGCAGGCCGAGCTCGCGAGCCCGCTCTATCTCGGAGCGCTCGAGGCCCCGCGCAACGCGCTGGTCGATCCGGTACGGCTCGTCGAGGGGCTGCGGGCGGAAGCGATCCGCCGCGGTGTGCGTGTGCACGAAGGCACGGCGGCGAGGGGCTTTCGATTCCCGGCCGATCGCGTCGTCGTCGAGACGCCGGGCGGGAGCGTGCGCGCGCGCCGGGTCGTCCTCGCGACGAATGCGTACTCGCACCATTTGTTCCCGCGCCTGGCGACGCGGTTCCTGCCGCTCTACGACTACATCCTCGTCAGCAATCCCCTCATGCCCGCGCAGCGCGCGGCGATCGGCTGGAAGCGGCGGCAGGGCGTCGTCGACGCGCGCACGTTCTTCAACTACTACCGCCTCACGGCGGACGATCGGATCCTCTGGGGCACGAGCGAGGCGGCTTACTACCCGGGAAATCGCGTGGACGCCTCCTGCGACCATTCGGAGGGGCACTACGCCGCGCTGCGGGAGAGCTTCTGCCGCCACTTTCCGCGGCTCGCGGGACTCGAGTTCCCATACGCCTGGGGCGGCCCGATTGCCTCGACGACGCGCCTGACCCCGTTCTTCGGCACGATCGCCGGGCGCCTGTCGTACGGGCTCGGGTACACGGGCCACGGCATCGGCTCGACGCGGGTCGCAGGAAAGATCCTCGCGCACCTCGCGCTCGACCGGAAGAGCCCGCTGCTCGAGCTCTCCATGGTGCGGCGCAAGCCGTTTCCGTATCCGCCCGAGCCGTTCCGGCGCCTGGCCGTCTCCGCGGTCACGCGTTCGCTGCGGAAAGTGGACGCGGGCCGCAAACCCGGCGCGCTGCTCAGGGTCCTCGACGCGCTGGGGATCAGCTTCTCGAGTTGACAGGGCGCCCCTCACCCCAACCCTCTCCCGCCGGGAGAGGGAGTCCTCATTCACCCTCTCCCCGGCGGGGGAGAAAGCAGGGTGAGGGGGACCTCTACCGCACCGGAACGACGACGATCTCGACGAGAGCTGGCGCGACGCTGGTGAGGACCGGGACCCGCGTGTCGGTGACGAACTGGAGCTGTCCGCGGTCGGAGATTCTCGCCGAGACGGCGTACGTGTGGCCCGCCTCGATGAGTGACGGGTCGTACTCGAGCGAGAACGGGATCGGCACCTGCCCGGGTTTCTCGATCACGCGTTTGGCGATCAGGGGCGCCTCCGCGTCCTGCCGCGAGACGTCCCGGAGCTCGACCTGGACCTCGGCCTCCGGGGTGAGAGCGATCAGGAGTCGATAGGTCACCGTGCCGGCGATGGACGCCAGCGGCCGTGGCTCCGCGGCCGGGGAAGGCTCCACGGTCGGGTTGGATGGCGCCGGGGCGGGGGTGGCGGCCGGGGCAGGCGTCGGCGAGGCCGGGGGAGGCGAAGCCGGAGGCTGGTGCCCCCCGGCGCACGCCGTCAGGGTCAGCGCGGTGGCGAGGGTCAGGATTCGTCGCACGGGGGGCTTGCGTCCTGCGTCTACCGCTTCGCGAGCGAGTCCCGGATCTCCCTGAGGTACGTCTCCGAGGGCGTCGGGGGCGGCGCCGCGGCGGCCATCTTCGCCGCGAAGCGGTTGAACGGGACGATGATCAGAAAGTAGAGGCCGGCCGCCTTGAGAAGGAATGCGATCACGGCGTTGATGAAGTTGCCGAGACCGACGGGCCCGATCTTGACTGCCGAAAAGTCCGGAGTGCCGCCGATCAACCCGATGATCGGCGTGATCAGATCTTTGACGAGCGAGTCCACGATGCCGCCGAACGCGACGCCGATGATGACGCCGACGGCGAGGTCGAGCACGTTTCCCCGGGCGATGAAATCGCGGAATCCCTTCACCATGATGCCTCCTTGTTGCCGTGCGGTTAGTTTCGTTG
>JANMPW010000019.1:0-2934 GCA_031370065.1 Acidobacteriota bacterium | reverse complement strand
GGTCCGAGGCCCGCTTCGACAGCTTCGGAAAACGATTGCCTTAGGTCAGACCACGCGTAGCGGGCTTCGACGTAAGCAAGTTGGCCCCATGTGGAGGCGTTCGCAGCAGTGCCTGGAAGGTCGCTACTGTCCACGGGCATCGGCGAGGTTTAGGCGCTGACGGTCAGGCCGCGGTTCTCCGCGGCGACCAGCAGCAGGCGTCCTTCGCACAGTCGGGCCAGTGCTTCGCGCACGACCGGCGTCTTCTCGGGCGCAGAGAGGACGACGACGCAACCGCCGCCCCCGGCGCCGCAGGCCTTGCCGCTCCAGGCGCCCGCGTCGAGCGCCGCCGCGATGACCGTTTCGATTCCGGCAGAGGAGACGACCGGCGCCAGGCGCCGCCGCGCTTCCCACTCTCTTCGCAACGCCTGGCCCATCGCGCGGAAGTCTTCCGCCTGCGCCGCCTCGGCCATCTCGAGGGCGGCCTCCCGGACGTCGTCGAGGCGCGCCGCGACGCCGACCTCGCCCTCGAGCCGGGAGCGGAATATCTCCCAGTTGTTCATACCCGACGAGTGCGACGCGCCGGTGTCGAAGAGCGTCAGGTGCCGCAGCCACGCCGCCGGGTCCACTTCCCGGCGCTCCGGTTCGATGCGGCCCGGAAGGAAACGCAGGTTGTGCAGTCCGCCGGACAGGGGCGGGTAGTAGTCCTGGACGCCCGCGGGCTTTCCGAGGACACGCGTCTCGACGTCGCGCATGAACTCGACCTCGCCGGGACCCCCGAACTCGCGACCGGCACTCGCGGCCAGCGCCGCCGCCATCGCCACGGTCAGCGCCGAGGAGCCGCCGAGGCCCGAGCTGTACGGCACGTCCGAAGACAGCTCGATGTCGCGCGGCTCCTCGATTTCGAGCGCCTCGAGCAGCGCCCCGGCGAGCGCCCCCCTGGGATCCGCCAGCAGTTCCGCGGGTTTGGCGGCCACGCGCTCGTACCCGAGGCCCGGCACCGTGACGCGAAAGCCGCCCTCCCGCTTCCCGACCCGGCACCGGGCGCGCAGGTCGATCGCCACGTTGACGGTGACCGATCCAGGATGCAGGACGTGCAGGGGCCAGAGATCCAGCGTCCCGCCCGCGAGGTCGATGCGTGCGGGAGCGGTCGCCTCGATGGGAAGGTCCATCGAATCGATTGTATCGGGTGGTCAGTATCCGACGCGGCTGGCGCGGAGGAATCCGGACTCGGGGAAGGCGACGCCCTCGACCGCGACCTCCTGGCCCACCGAGGCGGACGCAAACCCGGCATCGGTCGTCATGACACGGAAGGTCTCCCCGTTGTCGGCGCAGAAGCCGAGCTCGTGGACGGGCTCGGTGAGCGGGCAAGTTTCCTTTTCGTGGCGGCCCTCGCACTGCAGGCACACGAAGGTCCCGCTCATCTGGCGCGCGACCGGGACGACGCCCCGCGAGGCGGTCACGGCAACCGGCGCGGCCATGGAGAAAACCCCGCCGCGCGGAGCCTGGTCGGCGACGAGCGGGAGGATCAGGAGCAGGATCGAAGCGGCAAGCCCGAGGGGTGCGTACCGCATCCGCATCCGGGGCTCGAGACGGCCGCTGCGGAGCCGGTCCAGCAGGGCCTGGGGGGCGCGGTCGTGACGGAGCCGGGAATGAAGGATCCCCGAGAGGCCGCGGGCCGAACGGGCCCGGGCAGCGCAGGGGGCGCAAAAAGCCACATGGCGGTCGAGGGCTCCCCCCTCCGCACTCGGCAATTCGCGGTCCAGAAAGACGTACAGGAGAAAACGGGCTCTTGCGCAGTTCATCGGGCCAGAGACGGAAACGGGCCCCGCGGGGCCCTTATTCCGTCCCGTCCGCGCGTAAAGCGCGGCCGTCTTCCCCGCCGGGGCCAGTCGTCCCTGCCCCCTCAGGCGGTCTGAGGGCGGGGACGGGTGCGCATCTTGGTTGGCTCCGCCCCCCGGATGTATCCGTGCTTCCGGGCGTATTTCAGGAGGGTCTTTTCCAGGAGCTTGCGGCCGCGGTAGAGGCGCGACATGACCGTGCCGACGGGACAGTCCAGGATCTCGGCGATCTCCTTGTAGGAGAAGTCCTCGAGGTCGGCCAGGATCACGACCATGCGGTAGTCGTAGGGAAGCGCCTCCAGGGACTTGCGGACGTCATCATCCATGACGCCGGTGAAGAACTCGGTCTCGGGGTCGGACCCGGGCAGAGCGCTGTCGCGCCGCACGATCCGCTCGAACGAATCCTCGATCTCCGCGAAATCGACGCTGCGGGGCTCGAGCTTCTTCTTGCGGTAGTTGTTGATGAAGGTGTTCTTGAGGATCTTGAAGAGCCAGGCCTTCAGATTCGTGCCCTCCTCGAACTTGTCGTAGTACTTGTAGGCCTTGAAGAAGGTCTCCTGCACGAGGTCTTCGGCGTCCTCGGAGCTGCGGGTCATCCGGTACGCCGTGTTGTAGAGCGAATCCACGAAGGGAATCGCCTGGGAGTTGAAGTCCCACGCCGACACGGCCTGCGGAGCAACCGATTCGGGAGCTTGCTGCACGCTTAGTCTTTCCATGCCCTCTTCTTTCCGCAAAATGCTTGCCCGTCCGGCCGAGGCGGCTTCCGCCGTCGGTCGGGCCGGGCTAACCTCCGAGTTTTCTACGGAGTAGACCCCCGGCCCGTCGTGGCCTTTTCACTCAGGAAGTACGTCCGGACGGGCTCGGAGGTTTCCCCCCCGGGGTCAGAATGTACCCAAAAGGGGACAAAAAGGCCCCAGGGGCCAAAAGCCGCCCGGGGCCGGCATAGCCAGGACTACTTGCCGTAGATCAGGAAGCAGATAAGGAGAGCGTACAGAACGAGAGACTCGATCAGGACCAGACCAAGCAGCGTCATTCCCCGGATGTCCTTAGCGGCACCCGGATTACGGGACATCCCGTCTGCGGCCGCCGAGGTGGCCCGTCCCTGTGCCGTGGC
>JANMPW010000709.1:0-7184 GCA_031370065.1 Acidobacteriota bacterium | reverse complement strand
GAAACGAGCTTGACCAGAAGCACATCGGGATGATCGTAGAGCGCCTCGCCCGCGGCGAAGATCGTGTGGCCGAGCGGATGGCCCCACCACGAGCCATGGATGGGACCTCCCGCCACCAGGGCCACGAGGCTCGGGAGCTTCGGGTCGGTCTCGAGCATGAGACCGTCGCGCTCGAGCTCGCGGAGGGCACGGGCCACGTACCGCTCGATGACTGGCGGCGCCATGCGCGAAGCCTAGCAGCATAGAACACGCGGGGGTGAGCCGTTCCTCGCTCCCCCAAAAGCCGCTGCTGTCCCCCGTCAGTCCGGATTATGCCGTGGCGGGCGCGCTGACGTGCAGCGCCGGCCTGGCACGCTCGTTGGGCTTGTCGTCGCGGACCCTGCCGTCCTTGAGCCGCACGATGCGGCGCGCGTGGGCGGCGATGTCTTCCTCGTGCGTGACGAGGATGATCGTGTTGCCCTTGCCGTTCAACTCGTCGAAGAGGGCCATGATCTCGGCGCCGGTCTGCGAATCGAGGTTGCCGGTGGGCTCGTCGGCGAGCAGGATGCTCGGATCGTTGATGAGCGCCCGCGCGACGGCGACCCGCTGCCTCTGGCCACCCGACAGCTCGTTGGGCGTGTGGTTCATTCGGTCGTCGAGACCGACGGCTTTGAGCGCCTTCACGGCACGCTCACGGCGGTCCTTGCGAGAGACCCCCCCATAGACGAGGGGCAACTCGACCTGCTGCAGGGCGGAAGTCCGGGGCAGCAGGTTGAAGGTCTGGAAGACGAACCCGATTTCCTGGTTGCGGATCGCCGCGAGCTCGTCGTCGGTCATGCTGGCCACTTCTTTGCCGTTCAGGACGTAGGACCCGGAGGAGGGCGTGTCGAGGCAGCCGATGAGGTTCATGAGGGTCGACTTACCGGAGCCGGACGGGCCCATGATCGCCACGTACTCTCCGCGCTCGACGCCGACCGTGACGCCCGAAAGGGCATGGACTTTCTCCTCGCCCATCTCGTAGACCTTGGTGATGTCCCGGATGTCGATCAGCATTGGTCAGGGGTCCCTCAGGGGAATAGTACGATTTTCCAAAGCCCGTGTTTCGCGCCGGAGGGGCCCGATCCTCACGGGAAGATCGCCACAACCCCTGCTTTCCCCAGCACGTAGAGGCCCCAGAGGCCGAAGACGAGGCCGGCCATCCGTCCCCGAGGCGCTTTCGTCGCGGCCGAGAGGCCGAGGACGAGCAGCCCCATCGTCCAGAAGGACATCAGGTCGAGCGAGGAGAGAAGCGAATGCAGCGCCTTCCCGGTCTTTGCGCTGACCAGGAAACCCGGGTTTGTCGGCAGCAGATCGCCCACGGTCTGGGGATCGATCGAATCCCGGTTCCAGAGCATGGCCAGGAGGGCCACCGACAGGACGATGCCCGGCAGAAACGCGTGCATCGTGACGCCGTAGGACTGCTGGAACTTGAGCTCCCAACCGAATGCCTGGCAGGCCATCCAGAGCGCGCCCGCGACGATCAAAGAGAGCAGGGCCGGGATGACGACCGGAATGGCCTCGAAGATCCAGGAGAAGCGCTGGGACTGCTCGACGGCCTGCTCGATCTGCGCTTCGGTCATCGTCTGGCCGCGCCGCTCGGCGCCGTCGCGTATCGTCTTGCGCCAATCCATCCGCGTCACGACGAGCTGCCCGACGAGAAAGGACAGCGATGTCCAGAGCAGCAGCGGGAGAATCCACGAAGGCTTCCGGGCAATGGCGCCAAACGCGCGGATGGGAAACACGAAGGCCCCGACGAGCCGCCCAAGGGCGGAGTCGGGGCCAGAGAGTTCCGGCGCTGCGGGAGCGGGCTCCTCCCCCACTACGGCGCGGCGCTCGTGGCCTGGATCGCCGCCCGCACGAGGTCGGCGCGGACCTCGGCCGGCGGCGGCGCCATCTCCGGCATCCCCTCGATCCGGACGCCCTTCCACTCGAGGATGTCGGCGATCGCGTTGTGGTACGCCGAAACGGCCTTGCGGTAGATCACGAGCGCGTTGAGCTCGCGGGTGCGCGCGTCGGAGAGGTCGTTGGTGATCTTCGAAACCTCGAAGGAGGTCGTCATGCCGTTGTCGTACTTCTTGCGCGCGGCGTCGAGATTGCGCTCGGCCAGCTCGCGGCCCTTGGCGGCGGCGACGATCTGCTTGGACGCGGTGTCGATCGCGCGGTGCGCAATGCGAACGCTGACGATGATGTCCTGCTGGAGCACGGTTAACTGCGCCTTCTGCGTTTCGAGGTTGTACTGCGCGACGCCCCGGGCCCCCCTCGCCTGGCGGTTCAGGATCGGATACGAGAAGACGAGACCGACCCTCCAGTTCTTGAAGTCTCGGCTGAACATCTGGTCGACCGCCCCGCCGAATCCCCCGTTGACGACGGTCCCGTCGGGCAGCGCGGTCAGTCCGTCGAGCCCGTTGTGGCCGTAGCTCGCCTGAAGGTTGAGGGAAGGCAGCACCTGGTCCTGGTAGTACGCGTACCGGACCTGCCCCGAGGCCACGTTGTACCGCTGGGAGATGATCTCGGGCCGGCGCACGAGCGCCGTCGTTACGCCCTGCTCGAGGTCGAACACCTGCTGCTCGACGCGGACCGGGTCGATCGGAAGGATCGGCGCCGCGTTCCAGGTCGTCGGGTCGAAGTTGAGCAGGCGCTTGAGCTGGTCCTGGGCCTGCCCGATCGCGCCCTCGGCGTTGATGATGTCCTGGTCGGCCGTGGCCATGTCCGCTTCGGTCTGGACGATGTCGATGGGAGCGAGGGACCCCACGTCGATCTTGATCTTCGTGATGCGATTCAACTCGACCGCGAGCCGCTTGGCCTCCTGCTTCACCTTGAGGTTCTCGTACGCGTAGGCGAGGTCCCAGTATGCCTGCTCGGTCGAGTTCACCGTCGCCTGGACGCTGCGCACGAAGCCCTGGTAGGCCGAATCGCGCGTGTTGCGCGCCGTCTCGATGAGCCAGTTGGTCGGAAGCTGGCCGAAGTTGCGCAGAAGCGGCTGGTTGACCGAAGCGGTCAGTCCCGCCGTAAAGGAGGGGTTGACGTCGAAGAACGTCGAGTTCGTCTTGGTCTTGTTCCCGGCAAAGCCCAGCGTGAAGGTTCCACCCCAGGGAATCAACTGCGAGACCTGGGCGCCGCCATCCGAGAGGTCGGTCTGCAGGACCGTAGCGCCCGAGAGCCGGGACGCCGTGGGTTGTTCGTTGTGCGCCCGGGTTACGAAGGCCTGCAGCAGCGGGTCATAGATGCCGTAGTTGGAGAAGAGGGAGAACTGCGAGGCCTGTGCCGCGTTGACCGTGACGTTTAAGTCCTGGTTGTTCGCCAGCGTCAAGCCGATCGCCTGGTCGAGCGTCAGAGGGATGCCGTCTTTGCCAGCGGTCGGCAGGGGTTGCGGGCTGCGCTGGCCCGGAACGGCCGACACGACGGGGCCCGACTGCGCCACCAGGGCGCAGGTCGAGAGCAGGAGCAGCGCTGCCGCCGACAGGATCGCGCGACCGCCCCGGAGAATAGCCAAACTCTTCATTCCATGACTCCTTTGTCAACCCACTCTACGCAACGGGAAGGGGGAAAGTTTCGGAAGGGACCTTCATATCACCCCATTTCGCCCGGATAAAAGCAAGAGACCCGATGGCCGGCGGCCGCTTCCGAGAGGGCCGGGGCCTCCTGCCTGCAACGCGGGCGCGCGATCGGACAGCGCGGGTGGAAGTGGCATCCCGCCGGCGGGTTCACGGCCGACGGCAGCTCTCCGGCCAGCAGGGCTCCACGCCGCGGGGCCGAGGGGTCGGGCTCTGTTGCAGCGGCAACGAGCGCGAACGTGTAGGGGTGCAGCGGACGGGAGGAGATCGCCTGCGCCGGACCCTCCTCGACGATCGCTCCGAGATAGAAGACCGCGATGCGGTCGGCCACCCGGGACACCACGGCGAGATCGTGGGAGATGAACAGGTAGGACAGCCCCGCCCGCTCGCGCAGGTCGAGCAGGAGGTTGACGATCTGCGCCCCGACCGAGACGTCGAGCGCCGAGACCGGCTCGTCGCAGACGACCAGTCGCGGCGAGGTCGCGAGCGCCCGCGCGATTGCGACCCGCTGGCGCTGTCCGCCCGAAAGATCCGACGGGAATCGGGAGGCGGTCTCGGCGCCGAGGCCCACGTCGGCAAGCAGTTGCCCGACGCGCTCGCGCAGCGCGCGCCCCCGCGCGAGCCCCTGCACGCGCAGCGGCTCGGCGATCTGGTCGCCGGCCCGCATGCGCGGGTTCAACGAGTTCTGCGGGTCCTGAAACACCACCTGGAGCTCGCGCCGGCGCTGTCGCAGCGCGGCGCCCGAAAGCGCCAGCCAGTCCGTCCCGTCGAAGAGGATGCGGCCCGAGTCTGGCCGCAGGAGCCTCGCGACGATCCGTCCCGCGGTGGTCTTCCCGGTACCGGATTCGCCGACGAGGCCGAGCGTCTGGCCGCGCGCGATCTCGAAGGTGACCCCGCGCAGCGCGGGAAGGACCTCCCCGCGCGCCCCCAGGAGACCGTGGACGAGCGAGAACCGCTTTGCGAGCCCTTCCGCTCGGAGGAGCGGCTCGACGCCCCGGGCCGGCGCTGGTCTCATGCACCCCTCCCGGCAGCCTCCCGGGAAAGGAAGCAGCGCGACCGCCCTTCGCCCGCGGGATACAGGTCCGGCACGCTCGCCTCGCAGGGCTCGAACCGATCCGGGCAGCGGGGCGCGAACGCGCATCCGCCGCGACGTCGCGCCGAAAGGTCCTCGAGCGCACCGGCGATCGCTTCGTAGCGCTCGCCCCGCTGCCGCCCGGCCGTAGCGAGAACCGGGACGGAACGCAGCAACCCCCGGGTATAGGGATGTGCCGGGGCCCGAAGCAGCGCGGCCGTGCCGCCCTCTTCCACGACCCGGCCCGCGTAGAGCACGAGGACGCGGTCGCAGTGCTTCGCCACGACCCCGAGGTCGTGCGTGATGAGAAGGACCGCGAGGCCCCTCTCGCGGCGCAGGCGATCGAGGAGCTCGAGGATCTGCATCGCCACCGTGGCATCGAGGGAGGCCGTCGGCTCGTCGGCGAGGAGCACCCTCGGCCCCGCCGCCAGCGCGATCGCGAGGCAGGCCCGCTGGCGCAACCCGCCCGAGAGCCGGTGCGGATACTCGCCGAGTGCCCGCTCGGGGTCCGGAAACGACACTTCGGCCAGGACGTTGACGGCCCGTCGGCGCGCCTCTGCGCGGGAGAGCGGTTCGTGCAAACGGATCGCCTCGACGACCTGCGCGCCCACCGTCTGCACGGGGTCGAGAGCGGCCGCAGGCTCCTGGAAGACCATCCCGATCTCGCGGCCCCGAACGGCACGCCATTCGCGATCCGACAGCGTGGAGAGGTCGCGCCCCGAGGAGAGCACCCTCCCGCTCACTCTGGCGCCGTCGGGCTGGAGGCCCAGGATGGCGCGCAAGAGCTGGGTCTTCCCGCTGCCGCTCTCTCCGACGACGGCCAGTGTCCGCCCGGCTTCGAGCACGAACGACACCCCGTCCACCGCGGGATGCAGGACGCCGTCGACCGGCAGCTCGACGCGCAGGTCCTCGACCGAGAGAAGAGGCGCCGGGATTTCCACGAGGGACGATGAGGAGGGGGACGTCACCACCGACAACAGACCACAGGCTACAGAGTTCTTCTCAGGAGTTCTTCCGGACCGCGTCGAGCTCATTCACGCGCCGCACCACGTCGCGGTAGTTCGCGTTCAGCCCGTAAACCTCCTGGAACGTCCTGTAAGCCGAGTCCGTGTCTCCCGTGTCCTGGTAGACCTGGGCAAGGTCGTAGAGCATCCCCGCGGTGGCGAGGTCCTCGATCCCGGGCGACTCGAGCCCCTTGCGAAACCACTTGATCGCCAGTTGCGGCATTCCCTTTTCGAGGAAGCAGTGACCGAGCATGCTGCAGCATTCGACCATGCGGCCCGGGTCCTTGCTGGCGAGCTGGAACTCGCCGATCGCCTCGTCGATCAGACCCATCTCCTTGTACGCGATCCCGAGGTTGTAGTGCGTCTCATAGTCCTCGGCCGACAGCTGCCGCTCGACTCCCTTCTTGAACTCCCGGAAGATTTCCTCGAGGGACACCTCGCCCTGCGGCGTGGAGATCTCGGACGACTCCTCGATCACCGGCTCGTCGCCCAGATCCTTCTCGAGCTCCTCGGCGAGGTTGAAGAACTTTTGCTCGTCGGAAAACAGATTCTCTTCGTCGACGACCGGGACCTCCGTCGGTGACGGGGCTTCGGTGTCCCCGGCCCGGTGCATTTCGTCTTCGAGCAGGTTGCCGAGCTGCTCGAACGACACGAACTCCGTGTCCGCGGGAGTCTGCGGCTGCGGCGTCGAGAGCTTCTCCATGGCGGGCGGCGGCCCCGCCTCGCCCCCGACGAACTCGATGCCGTCCTCGGGAAACGGCGTTGCCGCGGACGCGACCTCGGCCGGAGGTGCCGCCGGTTGACCGACATCGAACTCCTCGAACTCCACCTCGAGCCCCGGAGGCGGCGCGGCCACCGCGGGATGCGACGGCTCCGGCTCTGCGCCGTCCTGCCCCGCGCGCGCCAGGATGCGACCGGCGTCGCCGGGCCGCCCGGCCTCGTTGTAAGCCGCAGCAAGCGCCTCGGCCTCGCGGGAGAGCCCGGGGTTCTTCGTTTCCGCGAGCAGGTCGACGAGTCGCTCTCGCGCCTTCAGCAGGTCCGGCCGCCGCCGCACCAGCGAAAAGAGCCGCTCGATCGCCTTGTCGGGGAGGCCATAACGCGCGAACACCTCGGCCTCCACGATGAGTGTCTCGACTTGCTGTTCATCGCCGGTCGCCGCCGGCGCGAGGGCAGCCGAACGGTCTGGAGGCGCATCCGCCGTCTTCTCGTCATACTCGATCGAAGCGACCCTGGGCTGCGGCGCGTGGACGGAGGCCGAGTCCTCGAGATCGATGATGAGCTCCTGGTACTCGGGGGTCTCATCCGCCGGAACGGCGGATTCGGCCGGCACCTGCATCGGCGTTCCGATGTTCTGCACGTGCGTTGCCGCTTCGATGTTGGACGGGTCCGCCTCCTGCGCGCGCCGGTAGTGCTCGAGCGCGCTCGCCGGATTCTGCTGGCGCTCGGCCACCTCGCCGAGGCTGACGTGGACCTTCGCGAGCGCTGGCCGGTTGCCCTCGGCCTCCAGCACCTGCGCCAGCTTCTCGAGGGCGCCCG
>JANMPW010000700.1:0-6945 GCA_031370065.1 Acidobacteriota bacterium | reverse complement strand
AATCCTACCCCCGCAACCAAGATTCTTGAACGCCGGAAGGAAACTTCCGGCGTTGTCTTTTCTGGAAACGCGCTTTTCGCCACCGTCTTTCGACGATCCTCCACAACGAGACTTCAAGAGCAAGAGTCCGTCGCGCGCGATTACTCCCCGCCGAGAACATCACCGGAGGCTACGGAAACGACAACAACTGCCCGGCAAACCCGAACACGCGAGGACAGAAGCCCGTCATCAGCTCGAAGACCTTCAGCCTGCAGTAGATCGGTCGCGGGCAATCCAGCGGGCCGGGAATGGCCCCGGGTATACTCCCGCGCCAACAGAAGAGGGGGTCCCATGAGAATCACCCATGGCCTTGGCGTCGTCGCCTTCCTGCTCGTCGCCAACTCTCTTTCCGCCGCAACCTACACGGTGACCAACACCAACGATAGCGGCGTGGGCTCGTTGCGCGACGCCCTCGACCAGTCGAACTCGACCGTCGGCGTCACCGACACGATCGCCTTCAGCATCACGGGGACCGGTTGCACGGGCACGCCGACCGTCTGCACCATCACGCCGACCTCCATCCTGCCGATGGTGACCGATCCCGTGATCATCGACGGCTACACCCAGCCGGGCTCCAGCCCGAACACGCTGGCCGTCGGAGACAATGCCGTGCTCCTCGTCGAGATCGATGGGAGCGGAATCAACGGCGCCGCCAGCGCCTTCCAGATCAGGACGGACAATACCGTCATCAAGGGCCTCGTGATCAATCGCTTCACGAACCCCGCAATCTCCATCGAGTCGGGAGAGGGCCACGTGATCCGCGGCTGCTTCATCGGCACGGACCCGACGGGGACCGTGGCCGCAGGCAGCCACGGCCCCGGGATCTTCATCCGCTCATCCAACAACACCATCGGCGGGCCCAGTCCGGCCGACCGCAACGTGATTTCGGCCAACGGCTTCCAATTCGGGGCCAACGTCTCTCTCGAAGACGCCAACGGCACGCCCATTAGCGGCATCGTCATCCAGGGCAATTACATCGGGACCAACGCCGCCGGAACCGCGGCCCTCGGCGCCTCCCTCACCGGCCTTCTGCTCTACGGCGCCACCAACGTGACGATCGGCGGGCCGGCGACCGGGGAAGGGAACCTCGTCTCGGGTCACTCTCACGACGCCATTGATCTCTCGATTTCCGGCCTCTGCACGCTCGCGACGTCGTCCATCGTCATCCAGGGCAACTTCATCGGGGTGGATGCGACGGGAACGCTGCCGATCCCGAACGGGCAGCACGGCGTCTACCTCGGCTGCATGACGCACGACAACCAGATCGGCGGCACCGCTCCGGGCGCCGGAAACCTGATCGCTTACAACGGCGTGGCTCCGTCCCTCGGGCTCGGGGTTTTTCTCGACCCCTTCGCCGGGACCGGGAACGCCATCCGCGCCAACCTGATCTACTCGAACAACGGTCTCGGGATAGGTCTCGGCTCCAACACCGTCCTTGCCAACGACCCGGGCGACGGCGATACTGGCCCCAACAACCGGCAGAATTTTCCGATCATCTCCTCGGCGACGCCAGGCGCAGGGAATACCCACATCATCGGTGCACTCCACAGCGCGCCCAACACCACATTCGACCTCGACTTCTTTTCGAACGCCGCGTGCATTCCCTTCCCCCACGAGTACCTCGAGGGCCGCATCTACCTCGGCTCCGGCGTGACGACGACCGACGGCAGCGGGACCGGCCTCTTCGACCTCACCGTCCCCGTTCAGATCGGGGCCGGCGAGCACGTCACGGCCACCGCGACCGACCCCGCCGGCAACACGTCCGAGATTTCGCAGCGCCTGCCATTCACGATCTCTCCCGCCTCCGGCCCGCCGGCGGGCGGGACCCCCACGGTCATCCAGGGGACCGACTTCGCGGCGGGAGCGACCGTGACCTTCGGAGGAACTCCGGCCACCGCCGTGGCCGTCGTGAACACGACGACGATTACGGCCCACGCCCCGGCGCTATCGGCGGGCTCGCTCAACGACGTCACCATCACGAACACCGACAGCTCGAGCGGCACGCTGCTGAAAGGATGGGTGGCCGATTTCCTCGATGTCCCGCCCGCGTACCAGTTCTACTCCTTCGTGACGAAGCTCGTCTCGAACGCGATCACCGTCGGCTGCGGGGGCGGCGACTATTGCCCCGCGGCCAACGTCACCCGGGCGCAGATGGCCGTTTTCCTGCTCAAGGCGAAATACGGCCTCTGCTTCACGCCGCCTCCCGCCAGCGGCACGGTCTTTCTCGACGTGCCCGCCAACTCGTTCGCCGCGGCCTGGATCGAGGCCCTGGCCGCCCTCAACATCACTGGAGGCTGCGGCGGCGGCAACTACTGTCCGACCGGCTCCGTCACGCGCGCCCAGATGGCCGTCTTTCTCCTGAAGACCTACCTCGGCACCGACTACACGCCGCCCGCATGCGCCAGTGTCTTCGGCGACGTCGGCTGTCCATCCACCTTCGCCGACTGGATCGAAGACCTGTACGCGCGATCGATCACGGCGGGTTGTCAGACGAGCCCGTTGCTCTACTGCCCCGGCAATCCGAACACCCGAGGCCAGATGGCGGTCTTCGTCACGAAGACGTTCGGGCTTCAGTAGAGAGAGGTCCCGGAGCCAGCGCTCAGCGCGCGTGTGATGGCGGAGGTGTGCCGGACGCCCGACTGCTTGGGTTCTTACGCGGGCCGACCGCCCATAGGTCGGGCGAAAGTCGGGCGGTCTGGCGGCTACAGGAAACGAAAGCTGACGACTCGGACGCCTGATCGAGTCGTGTCGCTTTCTTTCTACTTGAGGCGACTTTTCGGGTGTTCTCATAACCCAAAGGTCGCAGGTTCAAATCCTGCCCCCGCAACCAAGTCTCTTGAACGCCGGGAGGAAACTCCCGGCGTTGCTATTTATTGACCCCGACTCGGGGACGGGACTTGAACCCGGCGCGCCGCGAAGCGGCGGGAAGAGGACTTAGGCGCCGGATTCCGCGAGACGCCGCTCTCGCTCGATTGCGGCAGCCTCGAGGACGCTTCCGATCGAACAGCGGAGGTTCCAACGCCAGCGGAAGATCGCCTCCGGATCACGGCTCAATTTCGCCACAGCGAGGCGCCCGGCATGGGAGAAAATCCCTCGGATCGGACCTGCGAGAACGCCAGAGAGGGGGCGAGGAAGCGGCCTGTTTTGCAAAGACAATCGGTATTGACCGCGTCCGAATCGTATTGCGCGTGAAAGCAACCAGTTCGGCGTCATCTGGAAGGGACGAATGATGTGCTCGACGATGGCCTTCTTCACGTGCCAGGCGCGCAACCCCTCGCGGGACAGTCGAAGCGTCAACTCGGTTTCGCTTCCCATCGCGTAAGAGCCTTCCTGGGGTCCGAACTTGTCGTCGAATCGATGGCCGTCTCGAAAGACCGCCGCCCGGATCGCCATGTTGGGACTGAATACCCAGGATGGCCGGATGGGTCCCTCCTCCCATTCCGGGCCGGTCAGGGCGAAGCCGGCCCCGGGGGGCACGCATCGAAGGATCCACGCGTCCGGCTGGCATTCCCATCGCGGAAGAATCGTGCCGCCGAAAATCGCGAACTCGGAGTTGGCGTCCGCGGCGCGCCGCAAGTGGGCGAGCCAGTCGCGCTTCGGAATCGCGTCGTCATCGCTGAAGACCACGAGGTCCCCCGAGACCGCACCGAGCGCCGAATTGCGAGCGTGGTTCTGGCCTCGCCGCGCCTCAAAGAGGCACGTCAGCGGAAGCCTTCCGGCGAAGGAGCGGAGGATCTGGCGCGTCGCGTCCGTGCTCGCGTTGTCCACGACGCATAGACTCCAGCCGCCGTCCGGGGGTTCGAGGGCGCAGTAGGCTTCGAGGACGCGAGGCAGGGTCTTCTCCCCATCGTGCGTCGTCATGAGGACGGTGAGCACGACCCGGCTCGCTCAGGAGCCGGCCGTCTGCTGCGAAGCAATCAGCTCCGCGACCGGCTCGGCATCCGTCATCGGCAGCCGCACACCGAGCAACGAGGCGATCGTGGGCGCCAACTGAGTGACCTCCACAGGTCGGTCCAACCGTCGCGGCAGGATTCCCGGCCCCCGCGCGAAGAGGAGGCCCTCGGGCTTGTGGTCCCCGGTTCGTCTTCCTGGAAAGACTTCCTCGATGATGCCCGTCTTTGGAGATTGGATTCGAGAGATGGGCGCATCCCGTTCCCACTCGACGAGCAGGTCCGGCAGATCCTGGACGTGCTCTCCTTTGTAGAGATCGGCTGTGCGCAGCACTCGCCTGACCAACGGCCGTCCCGTGTCCAGATTGACGAAAGCGAGGAGGTCGCTCTCGAGCGCCGCGCAAAAGGCTTCGTACTCCGCTCCAGGATGGATTTGCCCTTGCGGTTCGCGGCCGACCAGGTTGACGCGAATGCCTCCGTAGATGTCGTTGTTGGGCGTCGCGAAGCAGAGTCGGTCAGCGAGCTCCGGAACGCTGGCCGCGACTCCCAGGGCCTGCTTCGTTCGTCCCCGAAGCGATTGAAGCCGGGGACGAAGAGAGGAGGGGAGTCGATACCAGATCGACTCGAGAAAGCGCGCGACCGCCCGCTTGCTTCGAGGAGCGACCGGGAGCTCGAGCAGACTCCGGAGCATTTTGCCCAGGAGGAACGTGCCGTCGTAGTGCGGGCCCATCCCATGGCTTGCGAAGACGAAAACCGTCGTCTCGGGCCCCGCAAGCGCGATCAGGCGACCGAGAGCCGCATCGATGGCGACGTACACGTCGCGAATCGGGTCCCCGACCGTGCGCGCCACGTTCGGGTCGTGACGCGGGTGCTTCGGGTCGTGGAGATGCCAGCAGTGATGACCGACACAGTGGCTCTCGGCGAAAACCGTCAGGAAGAGATCCCAGCCCCCGCGTTCGAAAAAGTGCGCCGCCAGGTCGGCTTTCGTGCGGGCTCCCGTCACCAGCGCGTCCCGCAGGCTCGCGAACGCTGCCGGGCTGCGCTGCATGAGCTCGTCGCACTGATCGACGGGGTGGAGGCCGAAGCGCGCTTCGATCTCGGAGGCGAGCGATTCGGGCGACGTGCAGAAGTCGAGTTCCGGGTCGTGGGTGCCCCAGTCGACGATGTGGATGCCATTGACGCCCGGAGAGGGCACCGTTTTGGGAACGTCCAGGATGGCGACGCGAAGGCCGTTCGCGCAGAGCGCGTCCCAGAACGGTTGGCCACGGGTATCTCTGGGGCTCACGTCATAGTGGTCGTAGGTTCCGGTGCGCAGCTGGGAAAAGCAGTAGCGTCCATGCTTGTCGGGCGATAGCCCGGTCCAGAACGAGGGCCAGACCGCGCCGACGAAGAACCCGACGGGGTTTTGCGTGCTTCCCCACGCGCAGGTCTCCAGCAGCGACCGAAACGTCGGCAGGATTCCCTCTCGTGCCCACTCGAGGATCAAGTCCTTGTCGCCGGCGTCGACGGCGAGGAAGAGAATCCGGGCGAGCGGATTCGATGGAAGCCCCGAACCGACGTCGGTGTCTTTGACTCCTGCAACCGATGTCACGTCAACCCCGCGATCCTCGGTGTCCTCCCCGTCCACAGAAGGATCGATTGGGCTCCGACATCGGATGATGTTACCCGATGGGAGGGCGGGCAGGATTTGAACCTGCGAAGCGCCGCGAAGCGGCGGCAGGTCCGCGAAGAACGCCGGCCGCAGACCGGCGGTAAGTCCTGCTCCCGCAACCAGGTCTCTTTGACGCCGGGAGGAAACGTTGCGATTGCTAGACCGCTGACGGGGGGGAGAGAACTCTCGGACCGGCCTGGAATGAGCAAGCTTTGCTAAAGTATGATAATTCCTGCTACGCTGGGGTCTGCTCGTGAAGGAGCTGGATCATGAACGTGTCGTTGACCCCGGAACTCGAGAAGTTCGTCCATGGCAAGGTCGAAAGCGGCCTGTACAACAATGCGAGCGAGGTGATCCGCGAGAGCCTCAGGCTTCTCAGGGAGCACGACGAAATCCGCCTGAAATGGCGCGAGCAGATCGAGCGAGGATGGCTCCAGTCTCAGGCGGGGAAGGTTGTCGACGGCGACGAAGTGTTCCGCAAGGTCGACGAACGCATTAAGCGCGGCCGCAAGCGCACGGGATGAGTGCGACCTTCGTCTTCACCGAGGAGGCTGAGAACCAACTCCTCGACATCATCGACTTCATCTCGGCCGAGAGCGAAGATGCCGCGGTCCGCGTCCGACAGGCGATTCACGATGCAGCGGGCCGACTCGCCGGGATGCCGGAGATGGGCCACACCCGCGAAGATCTCACCCGGCGGCCGGTGAAGTTCTGGAGCGTGTTCTCGTATCTCCTCGCCTACGATCCGGAGAGCAAACCTCTCACCGTGATCGCGGTGCTGCACGGCGCGCGCGACGTCGAGCAACTCCTGAAGAACTCTTGAGAAGAATTTGCAGGGCCGCTCGCGGCCCATCCCTCCACTTGCCGGTCGGGCGAGAGTCGAGCGATCTGGCGGCTACAGGAAGCGAAAATCGACGACTCGAAGGCCTGCTTGAGTCGCCTATTGTCGTTTGTTCTCTGCTTGAGGCAACACTTCGGAAGTTCTCATGACCCAAGGGTCGCAGGTTCAAATACTGCTCCCGCAACCAAGATTTAGTCGTTTCTTGATTATCGCCGTCTTCCTGCTGCCTGCTTCCCGCCTCATCGCGCAGCAGGCCGATTCACTCTCCCCGCTCGTACAGAAGTACGTGCGAGTGAACGCGCTAAGAGTGGTGCTGGAACACGTGCGGGTCATCGACGGTACGGGAGGCCCGCCGGCGGAAGACCGAAACGTGGTCATCGAGCGGGGCAGGTCATTACGGCATCGGCGCGGTTCGACCGCGCGACTTTTATCTACGGAGTCTAACGCTCCATCTGGCTAACACCCGGTGCGGTCAGGTCTAGTTCGCCCCGATCGGCTTGCGCTTCTCGACGTCCAGATTTCCT
>JANMPW010000683.1:0-3410 GCA_031370065.1 Acidobacteriota bacterium | reverse complement strand
ATGCAGATGTTCATGTGCCTCTTGAATGCTCTGATCCTGGTTCCTGCTTACTGCTTACTGACTTCCGATACCAATCCACGGCCTTCTTCAATCCCTCCGCCAGCGGCACGCGCGCGCGGAACCCGAGCACCCGTTCGGCCTTCTCCACTGCCGCGAACGTGACGGGCACGTCCCCGGACTGCATGGGCTGGCTGTCGAGGCGGGCGCGCCGGCCGGTGGCGGCCTCGATCGCGGCGACGAGCTCGGCGAGGGTCACCGGGCGCGCGCCGCCGAGGTTGACGATCTCGAAGCCGATCCGGCTCTCGAGGGCCGCCTCGACGCCGTCGGCGATGTCGTCGATGTAGGTGTAGTCGCGCCGCGATTCCCCGTTGCCGTAGTAGGGGATGGGGGTATCGGTCTCGAGGCAGCGGATGAAGCGTGCGATCGCCATCTCCGGCCGCTGGCGCGGGCCGTAGACCGTGAAGAACCGCAGGCACACGCTCGTGAGCCCATGCAGGTGATGCGTGTTGAAGACCTGGAGCTCGCCCGCCCGCTTCGTCGTGGCGTACGGGGAGATCGGCCGCTCGATCGGGTCCTCCTCCGAGAACGGCAGCTTCGAGTTGATCCCGTACACCGAGGAGGAGGAGGCGAAGACGAAGTGGGGCTTCCCGTGCGCGACGGCGGCCTCGAGCAGGTGCCAGGTCGCGACGCAGTTGACCTCCTCGTAGAGGACCGGCTGGGAGAGCGACGGCCGCACGCCCGCGCGCGCTGCGAGGTGGAGGACGCCGTCGAACCGCTCTTGCTCGAACAGGCGGAACACGAGCGCGCGGTCGCGGATGTCCCCTTCGACCAGGCGGTACCGCGGATTGCCGAGGTGCGCGGCGATGTTGCCGCGCTTGACGCGCGGGTCGTAGTAGTCGTTGAAGTCGTCGAGCACGACGACACGGTCGCCTTTGGCGAGGCGGCGGTCCGCCAGATGCGAGCCGATGAAGCCCGCCCCGCCTGTGATGAGGAGCTTCACTTCTGGGGCGCGGGGGTCGGCGACGCCGTGGCGGCTCCCTTGGCGCGGACCGCGTCGTTGTATTCCTTCTTGATGCCTGACTTCTGCCGGTCCTTGATCAGCCAGCGCAGCAGCTCCGACTCGTTGACGCCCACCACGAGGCGGTTCACCCCGTCGAAGACGGACGGGTCGTTGATGAGCTTGCCCGCCGTGCCATGCCCCTCGTCGAGCTTGCGGGAAATCGAATCGAGGTGGTCCGAAAGGCTCTTGAGATTGCCGGTGAAGGCCTTGCCGAACTGGGCGTCGCGCAGCAGGATCGGGATTGCGCCGTTGCCCTTTTCGAGGTTCTCGGTGACCTTCGCCAGGCCCGCGGCGACGAGCCCAAGGTTGTCCACGAGCGTGTAGATCTTCTTCTTGCCCTCGGGATCGGACAGGAGCGCCGGGATCGCGCCGGACCCCGTGCGCACGCCCTCGTCGATCTTTGCCAGCAGGGACTGGACGGACCGGATTGCGCCGGCGAGCGACTCGCTGGTCTCGCGGCCGTACTTTTCGTCGATCAGGAGCTTTCCGACGAGGCCCTGGCCGTGCTCGACCCTGGCGAGGATCGCGTTGAGGGAGTGGAGGGTGGCGTTCAGATTGTTGCCGAGCCGCTCGCTCTCCTCGCTGTTGGACGTGATCGCGCCGAGGAAGCCCTCGCCCTTCTCGGTGCGCCCGAGGATGTTTTTCAAGGACTTGGCGATCCCGGAGAGGTCTGTCAGCAGGTCACCGCTGCCCTCGAGGAACTTTTCGAGGCCGGCCCCGGGGGCCGGCGGGATCTCGCCGCCGATCGGCATCTCGGGCTCGCCGGGCTTTCCGCCCTCGAGCTCGATGTACTTGTCGCCGAGCAGGCCGCGCGTCTTGATGGAGGCGCGCGTGCCCTTACGGATCATCGGCGCCCAGCGCTTGACCACGTCGTAGACGACGCGGACGGTGCGGTCGGCGGGGTCGCCCGAGAGCCGGACCTCGATGACGCTGCCGACCACCACGCCGTTCAACGAGACGTTGTTGCCCGAAATCAGGCCCGAGGCCGACTCGAAGTGCGTTTCGTACGGGAACTTGCTGCGAAAGAGATTCGCGCGCTGCCCGATCATGAAGACCCCGATCATCGTCACGGACAGCGCGATGAGGACCACGATCCCCACCCGGAAACGCCGCCCGACCTGTTGTTCTCCGGCCACTGTCACACTCCCTTCGGCGCCGCCTGGAAGACGCCCGTTCCGCAGGGGAAGCCCATGGCGCGGAAATATTCCATCAGGACCGGGTGCTCGCTCGACGCCGCCTCGTCGAACGTGCCGATGAACTGGAACAGCCCCTGGTGCAGGAACACGACCCGGTCCGCCACGGTGTGCGCGGCGACGATGTCGTGCGTCACCACGACCGAGGTCGTCTGGAGCCGCTCGTTGACGCTCACGATGAGCTGGGCGATTTTTTCCGAGGACACCGGGTCGAGGCCCGTCGTCGGTTCGTCGTAGAGGATGATCTCGGGCTCCAGGGCGATCGAGCGCGCCAGGGCCACGCGCTTGCGCATCCCGCCCGAGAGCTCCGACGGCATCTTCCTCTGGATGCCGGGCAGGCCCACCAGCGTGAGTTTTTCCGCGACGACGGCCGCGATCTCCTGCGTCGTCTTCTCGGTGTGCTCGCGGACGGGGAAGGCAATGTTGTCCTCGACGTTCATCGAGTCGAAGAGAGCCCCTCCCTGGAAGAGCATGGCGAGGCGCCGGCGCACGGGCGAGAGCTCCTCCTCCGAGTGTCCGACGATCGACTCGCCGAAGATACGCACGTCCCCGGTGTCCGGGCGCGTGAGCCCGTTGATGTGGCGCAGCGCCACGCTCTTTCCCGTGCCCGACGGGCCGAGGATGCAGAGCACCTCGCCGCGCTGGATCTGCAGGTTGACCCCGGCGAGCACGTCGCGACCGGAGTAGCGCTTCCAGACTTCCTTGAACTCGACGATCGTCTCGCCCCGGGGCGCGGGGGCCGGCGTGCGGTCGGTCGCGAGGAAGGTGGCGCTCATCAGATGGCCAGGAAGAGCTTGGTCAGGAAGAAATCGGAGATCAGGATGCAGATCGACGCGAGCACGACCGTGCGGGTCGTGGCGCGGCCGACCGCCGCCGCGCCGCCCTCGACCTGGAGGCCGTTGAAGCAGCCGATGGCCGCGATCTCGAACCCGAAGAAGAAGGTCTTGGCCAGGCCGCTGGAAATGTCGGAGATCGAAAGCTGCTGCAGGATGCTCGTGAAGTAGTCCTGGAACGTCATGCGTAGCTCGAGGACTGCGATCGCGAGGCCGCCGATGATGCCGAGCATGTCGGCGATCGCCGTCAGGACCGGCATCATGAACAGAATCGCCAGCAGGCGCGGCACGACGAGGCGCCGGACGGGGGAGATCGCCATCGCG
>JANMPW010000650.1:0-4293 GCA_031370065.1 Acidobacteriota bacterium | reverse complement strand
GTCAGCGCGGCTTCTGGCTCTGTTCTTCGTTTCGACGCTGGCCGTCGCATGCGTGTGGCAGTTCTCCTTCCCCCAGGGAAGCTTCATCCACGTCTACTGGCAGTACTGGTTCTGCCTTCCCATCGCCACGCTCGTGGCGGCCCTCCTCGCATCACTTCGGACAACGCGATTCGGCTTCGCCGCCGGAACCGTGGCCTGCTTCGCTCTTGTGATGTACCTCTTCTCGGCTTCCAGAGCATCCTACGCAGAGGTGTTGGAGGATCAACTCGGCACGACCGACGACATCGCCTTCCTCGGCTCTCTTCGTGACGATCGCTTCGACCGGATGGTCTTTGTCCCGCTCAGCGACACGCCGCTCAACCAGTGGTTTCAGGGTCCGCTCTTCGAGTACTACACGGACCGACCGGTGACGGTCGCAGTTACCGAAGGGAACCTCCACCCGGGGGAAAAGGCTCTCGTTCTGCGCTACAAGCAACGCGACGACGTGGTTGCCCGGCTCGCCGCCTGGAGCCACAAGAGATTCGCCAACGAGAAATGTGGGCTCCGCCTTTGCGCCTACGACGTCCTCGAACAGTAGCCGACGGAGACAGAGGGGCGGCGGCGGTCCGCATTTCGGATCTCGCATTGCAAGGCGCCGCATGCTCGCGGAGCTGAAGAAAGCTTGCAGACCTTCGAGAGCGCGCTCCCCGGGAGGCGCTTTGAGAAGCTGTACGAAGCCCGCAAGAGGTCTGACGGGACCTCCAGGATCGCCTTCACCGCAACTGGAGACCTTCTCCTCGCCGGCGGAGTCGTCTTGCTTTTCATTCCAGGACCGGGTCTCGTGTTGATCGCCTTCGGCGGGGCCCTGGTCGCGCAGCAATCGCTCTGGCTGGCGAGAATGCTGGACCGTCTGGAACTGACCCTTCGAAAGCTGCTCCGCAAGGCCAGGAGTTGCTGGAAAGGTTCGTCGACGGCCGTTCGCACCGCGTTGGTCGCCGGCACCGCGATCTGCGCGGCCGGGGCAGCCTACGTCGGCTATCTGTGGCTGTTCAAGAACTAAAGGAGACGGGCGGACGCAAAGAGGGTGTGTCCCCCACCTCTACGCCTGCGATAAGGAATTGGTGGGCCGTCTGGGACTCGAACCCAGGACCACCGGCTTAAAAGGCCGATGCTCTAACCAGCTGAGCTAACGGCCCACCGAGACCGCGGAGTATACGGCGAGCCAGGCGGCCGTGTGCCGGGTCGCGGGCGTCAGTCATCGCCGCCTGCGACTCCTTCGTCTGGACCTGCGCCGCCGCGATGGCAGCCAGGCCCGCCGAAATCGCGAGAATGAAACCGAGCACCCGTCGAAACATGTATTCCTTCTTATCCGCCCATGATCCGTTTCGTCAGCGCCGGCACGCGGCCGAGCAGCCGCGCATACAGAGCGAGCTGGCCGCGATGGTACTCCTCGTGGGCGATCCCGTGGTTCATCCAGGCAAGACGAGTCCCCATCTCTCCGTCGAAGCGGCGGATGAGCTGCAGCATGTGGAGCTCGCCCGCCTGCCGGATCTTCGCTTCGCCCTCGCGGTGCGTCCGGCGCAGCGCGTCGAGGAGCTGGCGTTTCGTGCGATGCGCCGCGACTCCGCGGCCGTACTCCTGCAGAAATCCCTCGAAGGACTTGCGCTGAAAATCCCCATTCGCGCGCGCGAGCTCGCCCGCCATCATGAGGTTGGATTCGACGATGTGCCGCACCAGCTCGGCGATCGTGCGGGCCTCCTCGCTCGGCCGGAATGCGAGGCCCTTGTCGGGGAAGGCTTTCAGCTCCTCGATGACGCCCGAGCGCGTAAACGCCCACGCCTCGAGCGCCTCTTCGAGGAGAGATTGGAACTTGTGCATCGCCATTTCCCCCGCCCTATCTAGGGAACCATTCGGAAACCGCAATCGCGAAAGTCGCGGTCGAAGCTGAATGCCGCCGGCAGCCCCAGTCGATCCATGACCTCGAAGCTCGCGCAATCCGTAAGGCTCAGCCGCTTGTCCGCGAAACGCGCCATCCGCGTAAGTGAGCCCCGGAGCACCGCGTCGTCGATGAAGAGAAGCTCGTAGCGCGCGCTCCGGAGCAGCTCATCCGCGACGGCCACGGCCCGGACCGCGTCGACCCTTGCTCGCAGGCGCGTGACGACCTCGCCGACGATCAGGTCCGTCATCAGGAACCGGGCCTGCGGACTCTTGCGGACGAAGCCCGCCGCGGCTCGATGGTTTCGGTCGTCCCGGAAGAAGAGAGCCAGCAGAGCGCTCGTGTCTGCCAGAAGCTTCACTGTCAGCCTCCTTCGGCCATTCGTAGAGATAGTGGTCGTGGTTAACGGACTCGTCATCGACCCCTGACCCGAGCGCGCCGACCAGGGCATCGGCGGGGTCCGACCCGAAAGGGACCGCGGCTCCTCCTGGATCCCGACCCAGATACCGTTCGACCGACTCCCGCACCAGCGAGGCCAGGCTCGTCCCTCGCCGTCGGGCCTGGTACTGCAACTCCCGATAGGTCCCTTCGGGAAAGCGGAGGTTGGTCGTCACGTATTGGACCATCGCGATACCACGGTATGGGGATACTGCTGGTGTGTCAAGGCCCGCCGGGCCTACTTCAGCGTCGCCTCCCAGATGTCGGACTCCGACAACTCCTGAAGCCCATAGATCGACCGGCCATCGCGCGTGACCGCAAAGTGCACGAGCTGCGAATCGCTGGCGGGAGGAAGCACCTGGTGCACCTTTCGGGAAACCGAATCGATCAGCCAGACGGCGGACTTCTGGTGGAACAAGAGGCGCCGTCCATCGGGCAGGAAGCGCGGAGAGTCTCCCCCGTCGTTCAAGAGCTCGTACGTTTTCGAACCCAGGGAGTAGAGAGCGACTCCGAAGCCGGCATTGGCAACCATGCGGCCTCCCGCGAGCTTCTTGCCGTCGGGCGACCAGTCGCGGACGTCGAACCAGAACCCTTCGCCGATGGGAGACAGGGGCTCATGCTTGCCTTTGCCCGCCTCGGAACCGAGCCGAAAGAGATAGGAGTTCATTCCGTCGGGAGCGGCAAAAACAGAACCGTCCGGCGAAAAGACGGACCACCAGACGCCCCTCGAGGAGCCCTTGGTGACCTGCTCGAGCCCGCTCCCGTCGGGCAGGATCGACCACGTCTCATAGCTCCCGCCACGGTCCGACATGAAAAAGATCCGCTTGCCGTCGGGCGTCCAGGTCATGTTGCGATCCTTGTTGGGATCGTCCGTGAGCTGCCGCAATCCCGTTCCGTCCGCCCTCATGATGAAGAGATCCTGCCGCGCGCCGCCGCTCGCGAAGATGATCGTCTGGCCGTCCGGCGACACCTCGAAGCCGAGGATCGGCAAGGAGCTGCGGAAGATCGAGACCGGTTCCCCCGTGACCTTCTCGGCAACGGGGTCGAAGGGGCTGCGCTGGATGCTCGGCAGCATGGTCCTCGACTGGTAGACGATGTGCCGGCCGTCCCGCGAGGCGCTCAGGGGCCCCGCGAAGCCTGCGGGAAGGATCACCGATTCCGGATCTCCGAGCGGGCGTCCGGACTTCTCGTCGATCGAGACCCTCCAGAGATTCACGCTGCCGCCCCGGTCGCTGGCGAAGTACAGGAATCGGCCATCCGCCGACCAGAACGGGTTCCAGTCGGTCGGGGCATCGTTGGTCACCACGAGAGGCTTGCCCGCGGTCTCGCCCTTCGCCGGGACAGTCCAGATGTCGCGCTGGCCGGTGTTGCCGCGAAGGCCCCAGCAGGCGATACGGTCGCCGTGCGGCGACCAACTCGGCTGGGTGCAGTCGACGCCCGCAAGGACCTGCCGCCTCCGGCCGGTCGCGACCTCAACCGCCCAGATGGCGCTCAGGCTATTGCGCGAGTACGGTTCGAGAAAACTCTCCGACGCGACGGCGATCTCCTTCTCGTCCGGCGACCAGGTCGGATGGAAACCGAAGTCCGTAACACGGCGAATGCTCTCGCCCGTTGCGCCCATCACGAACACGCCGCCTCCGCCGCACTCGGAGCGAAACGCGATGCGGTCTCCCGAGGGCGAGAAAGCCGGCTGCCCGTCGTCCTTTTCGCAGTCCTTCGTGAGATTGATTGGCTTGTGGCCGCCAACCCTCTGCAAGAAGATGTCTGTGCTGCCCACCGGGCCGGCCTCGTACACCACGGTCGAAGCGTCCGGCGAGAGGCTCGGGTACGACTCGACTCCGGGCTCGATCGTGAGCTTTCGGACCTCGGCAATCGCCGATCCCGACCCGGCTGCCTTCTTGTCGGCAGGCTGGCGGCCCAGGAGATAACCGAGGAGGATG
>JANMPW010000647.1:0-1916 GCA_031370065.1 Acidobacteriota bacterium | reverse complement strand
GGATCGACGACGAGAGCCTTCCTGTCTTCTCCCGTCACGGAGCCGTCGCGGTACTCGGCGACGCGCGAACCGAAGGGCCCCGTCAACGAAGCGAGCGTGACCGCCTTGCCGTCGTAGAAAACCGCGAGGGTGCCCGGGATGGACGGCGCGCCGCCCGAGGCCATCTTCGCGTCATAGAGCAGTCGCGAGGCCGGAAGGCTCGCGGCCCGCTCCCGCGCGGCGGTCCAGGCGGAGAGGGCCTGGCTCTGCTGCTCCGGCGTTGCGGGGTTGAATCGCCGCTGCGAGCGGCTCGTCGCACACGCCGCGAGCGCGCAAACCAGGAAGACGAGCAGCGCAAGGCGCAGCGACCGCGGGCTCAACGCTGCGAAACGGGCGCCCGCGCACGCTGGAGCTTCTCGCGCACGCGATCGGGCTCGTCGTGCTTGAGCGCGAGCGCCTTCTCCCAGTGGCGAATTGCACTCTCGACATTTCCCTGCCGGGCCTCGAGGTCGCCGATGTGCTCCTCGATCGTCGGGTCCGCCGGCTCGCGCCGGTAGGCCTCGCGCAGGTTCTTCTCCGCGCGCTGGAGCTCTCCGAGGCGGAAGTACGCCCAGCCGAGGGAGTCGAGGTAAGCGGCGTTGCGCGGCTCCCGGGCGACGGCCTTTTCGAGCATGTCCTTGGCCCGCTCGAGCTGGACGCCCTGGTCCGCCCACATGTATCCGAGATAGTTCTGCGTCGCGGAGTCGTTGGGGCGCACCACGAGCAGCTGCAGGAAGACCCTCTCGCCCTCGGCCGCGTTGCCGCCGCGCTCGAGGCTCGAGCCGAGGCGAAAAAGCGCATCCGTCGACTCGGGATACTTCGCCGCCGCCGCGCGCGCGATCCGCACGGCCGCGTCGTACCGCTTCAAACGCCCGTATGCGTCGGCGGCTGCCATCATCTTCTCGATCTGGCCCGACGCGCCGAGGGCTTCGAGGGTGGCTTCGGCCCCCTTCGTCTGCCCCAGGCGGTACTGGAACTCGGCGGTCGCAGCCTCCCACTCCGGGTCCTGTACCTGCACGGCGGCAAAAGCCTTCGCGCGCGCGAGGCCGTCGGCGAAATCCTCCGAATCCCGGTCGACGGCGAGGAGGATGCGTGCGGCCCTGCCCTGGACCGCGTTGCCGGAGATCGCGACGGGAGCAAGGATCCGCCGGCTCTCGGCGTAGTCCTTCTCGAGATAGGCGATGAATCCGAGCTCGACCACCGCGGCGGCCTTGATCTCCCGCTTGCGCGGCACGTCCCCGGCGGAGCGGATCATTTCCTGGTACATCGCGCGGCCTTCGTTGAAGCGGCGCTCCCGGACGTACTCGGACGTGAGGAGGCGCCGCGCCGACGGCTCGTCGGCGTCCGCTTCCATCAGCGTGCGCAGGATCCTCTCGCCCTCGGCCGACGTGCCGCGCTCGAAAAGAACGGTCGCGAGCAGACGCTCTGCCGCGCGATTCTCGGGCCGCTTCGTGACGAGGGCGCGCGCCCGCTGCTCCGCCTCCGGGAATCGGCCGGCGCGCGCGAGGTCGAGAACGATCCGCTCGCCCACCGCGGGATTCTCGGGGTCGCGCGCCGCGAGCTTCTCGAGCACCGAGAGCGCCTCGTCGAGCTTGTCCTGGTCCTCGTACAGATCGATGAGCGCGGCCGCGATTTCCCGATCGCCCGGGTCCGCTTCGTACAGCCCGAGGTAAAGCCGCTCGGCTTCGCGCCAGCGCCCGCTCTTGGCCTTCGCCTCGGCGGCCAGCCTCTGGATCGCGGGCTGCCCCGCGAGTTCCGGGAGGTCGTCGAGCACGGCGGCCGCCTCGATCGGGCGACCGGCCGCAAGCAGGGCACGCGCCAGCGTCACGGACGTTCCGAGGTCGGAGGGGGCGAGGCGGTGCGCGGCCGAGAGCTCCTCGATGGCCGCCGGCAACCGC
>JANMPW010000589.1:0-9589 GCA_031370065.1 Acidobacteriota bacterium | reverse complement strand
GTGTAGATCACCGCCGGAACGGAGGCCGCGACGGTCCATGGCCCGGAGAGCGCGGGCGCCGTGAACCAGAGGCCGGCCTTGAGGGCGTAGTAGTCGCTTTGATTCACCTGGATGATCGGCGTCGGCGAGTTGGCGATGTATTGGAGGGGCGTGCTGGTGACCGGGGAGAACTGCGGTGTCCCGTCAACTCTCGGCACGAACATCGGTCCGCCGGCCCGCTTGACCGTCGCCGTCTGCGGGATCGAGTTGGCGATGAGCGCCTCCTCGGCCTGTGGCGTGCCGGCGACCGCGGCCAACACGACCCCGGCCGGGGAATTCACTGGGATCTTCTTGAAGTCGGCCGGCAGATTCGTGCTCGGCACAAAGGTCCACGGCCCGATGAGCGCAGGACCCGCAAACCAGCGGCCGGCGAGCAGCACGAAATACCGGTTGCTCGCCGAGTCGAGGAAGACGTCCGCCGCCGTGTTCGACGCCCACGCGAGGATGGTTCCCGCGACGGGCGTGAAGGCGGGCTCTCCCTGGAAAACAATGAGCTCGGCAGGCGACTCGCTGACGAAGATCGCGGGCACGGCGCTCTCGAGCGACGGCTTCGGGTTCGCGTTGCCGACCTCGAGCATGTCCACGACTCCCGTTGCCGCGACCTGCTTTGCGACCGCGTCGAGGTTCTCCGGGAGCACCGTCGGTTTGCTCCATGCGCCGGCAAGTGTTTCGGCGAAGAGCCAGCCGTCGTAGACGTGCAGGTAGAAAGTGCTCGCTCCCTGTTCCGCGAGGATGAGCGCCCGGGTATTGATGACGCGCTGGAAACTCGTGTTCGGGACCGGCCGCAGCGCGGGCGGCCCGTCGATCGGCACGAGGGCCGCCGGCGAGTTGCTCACGATGATTCGCGGCGGGTCGTTGTTGACCGGGATGCCTTGCGGCTTCACAGAGCCGGACGCGGCGAGCGAAGCCTGCAGCCGGTCGAGCGAGACCGTTCGCTGACCCGGCCCGAGCTGCGTCCGGAGCGCAAAAAGGTACAAAATGCCGTTGTCGGCAAGGGTGGGGAAGTCGCGCCGGGTGACCGCGAGGTCGTCGAGCGAGACGATCCGGGAGACCATGTCCACCTGGGTGCGCGCTTTCGCCCAGATCACGCCGAAAACGTCGTCCTTCGAGTCGCCCTTCGTGATCGCGATCGCACAGCGGAAGTTGATGACGTTACCGGTCCAGGACTCGAGCTGTGGCTGGTACACGAGGATGGTGGCGTTGCCCGACTTGAACTGGCGGGGCCATGGGTCGGCGGGCGCTTCGGCGCCCTTCGCCGCGCTCGAGAGCCCCAGCGTGGCGAAGGCGAAGAGGGCGGCGAAGGCCCCTCTCATTCCGATTTCCGTATCAGCGGGACTATTGGCCGGGTGCCGGCGGGAAGTTCCTGAAGAGGGCCGCGACGGCGGCCTGGATCTTGCCCTGGTCTTCGCCCGTCCCGGAGACCTGGTCGCTTGCCTGGCCGCGCCATACGAGCTCCTTCGTCTTCGGGTTGACGAAGTCCACGACGAGCGTCCCGATCGGAATCCTGGTCTCGGTGACCTGCGCCGTGCGCATCCCCATCCCGCCCCAGCCGCGGTAGCCCCACCCGCCCATGCTCGTCGCGTTCCACACCTTCTCGTGCGTCAGGACGGTGTGTGTGTAGACGAGGATGTCGGGGTGAGAGGCCGCGACTTGCCAGCCCTTCGAGTTGAGCGCGCCGGTCACGGCGTCCTCGATGCGCTTCTGGGTGAACGTGATCGGGTGCTTGGTCCCGTCGGCGAGTTGGAAGGTGTGGAACTGCGACCAGTTGACCGTGTGGTCGTAGTCCACGGCGGTCGTCAGAGTCGAACAGGCCAGGGAAAGAGCTCCGATCAGGATTCCCACGGCGGTGACTGCCTTTTTCATCTCTCGTCTCCTCATTCGTCGTCGTTTCGTTTGGCCCCGTTATCTTATTGCCTCTTCGACCACCGCCGCCCGCCCGCTCTCTACCTCTTGCGCGTGTACTCGATCTCCGTGATCTTGACGATCTTTCCGTTCGGGCCCTTGCCGAACAGCTCCATCTTGTGGTGATCGTTGTCGATGATCGTGATCTTCGTGTCGGCCGCGGTGGGCTTTCCGGTCCCGGGATCGTTGACCATGGCCTTCAGGCTGAGGACCTTGCCCGAGGCGTCCACCGTGCCGGTCGACCACATCATCCTGGTGCCTGCCGTATCCATCCAGGTGGACACGTACTTCTTCGAAACGTTGTCGAAGCCCATGTAACCAATGCCATTGAAGGTCTCTCCCATGAAGATGCCCTCATACTTCATCTGCACGTAGCGGTCGCCCAGGACCCACGAGTTGACGGACGACCCGGCGGTGTCCTCGGGTGGCTTCGTCGGGTCCATCCAGGTGCGGACCTTCGTCTCGAATGTGCCGACCAGGGGCGCGAGCTTTTTCTGGCCCTCGCCGGGGGTCATGGCTTTCTGCCAGGCTTCCATCGTGGCCTTTTCGTCCATGGGGGCGGCGGACTGCTTCGCTTTTTCCTCGGCGACGGCGCCGGCCGCAAGACCGAGCACCACGGCCATGGCGGTCGCGACGCGACACAGCATTTTCATGTTCGATCCTCCTTCGTGGGGCAGAGTCTATCGCCGGCGGGGACCGCTGGCGTAGGATCTCCGGATGAGATTTCGTGGATTCCTGCTCCTCGCCCTGGCGTCGGCCGCAGTCGCATTGGGCCTTCCAGCGCCGACCCCGGCGCCGAAAAGCGCGCCGTCCGTTCTGCCCTGGATCGACGACGACTACGCCCGGGCCCTCGTGGAAGCAAAGGCCAGAAAGATCCCGATCTTCGCCGAGCTCTGGGCGCCCTGGTGCCACACCTGCCGCTCGATGCAGGCGTTCGTCTTCACGGATCGAGCTCTCTGGCGCAACGCAGGGGAGTTCGTCTGGCTCTCGATCGACACCGAGAAGGCCCAGAACGCTGCGTTCCTCAAGAAGTTCCCGATCCGGGCCTGGCCGTCCTTTTATGTGATCGATCCGAACAAGGAGACCGTGGCCTTGCGGTGGGTGGGCGGCGCGACGGTCGCGCAGCTGCGGAAGTTCTTCCGCGAGGGTGCTCGGTCGGCGGCCAGCACGCTCAGCGCCGCCGCCTCGGGTGGCGCCGACGCGGCCCTGGCCAGGGCCGATGCGCTCTACGGGGCGGGCGACTACGAGAAGGCGGACCGGGCATATGCGGACACGCTCGAGATCCTCTCTCTCAAGTCGCCGCGGTACGCGCGCGCCGTCGAGGCGCGCCTCTTCTGTCTTCAGATCACGCACAACGCGGCCGAATGCGTGGCCCTCGCGCGCAAGGCCCTGCCGAAGGTGGCGCACACGGCCTCGGCCGCGAACCTCTCCGGGTCGGGCCTCGACTGCGCCGTGGAGCTTCCCGCCGGCGCCGTCGGGCGGTCGGACGCGGTTTCCTTCTTCGAGTCGAGCGTCCGCGATGTGCTGGCAGACCGGACCCTCCCGCTTGCCGCCGACGACCGGTCGGCCTTGTACGGCTCCCTCCATGCGGCCCTCGAGGAGGCGAAGGACACCGACGGCGCGCAGAGGGTCGCGGTCGAATGGGTGGCGTACCTCGACGCGGAGGCCGCGCACGCAAAGACGCCGCAAGAGCGAACGGCGCTCGATCCCAACCGGCTCTCGGCATTCGAGGCGGCCGGCGAGATCGGCGAGGCCATTCCGATGCTCGAGGCCTCCGAGAAGGCTTTCCCGGAGGACTACAACCCGTCGGCGAGGCTGGCCTTCGTTTACCTCCGACTCAAGCAGTACGACACGGCGCTCAAAGCCTCCGATCGCGCCCTCTCCCGCGTGTACGGGCCGCGAAAGCTGCGCGTCCTCTCGGTCCGCGCGGACATCTATAAGGGCACGGGCGACGCCGCCGCGGCGAAGAAGACCGTCGAGGAGTCGCTGGCCTATGCCGAGGCGCTCCCGGTGGGGCAGCACTCGGACACGGCGATCGCGGCGCTCAAGAAGCAGCTCGAGGGGTCGTAGGGCCCAGTGCGAGTCCTCCTACCGGCACTCGCCCTGCTCGCGTTCGTCGTGCCCGCGCGCCTTGCGGCCGAGGGGGAGGACCGCAAGCTCCACGCTCTCTTCGACGAGGCCTGGGCCTTGCGCCTGGCCGAGGACCCGCTCTTCGCGACGTCGGCCGGCGACCACCGCTACGACGACAAACTCCCGTCCATGACGCACGCGGACCTCGAGCGCCGTGCCGCGTACGCCCGCTCGGCGCTGACGCGGTTGAAGGCGATCGACCGCTCCGCCCTCTCCGCGTCCGACCGTGTGAACGCCGACATGTTCGCGCGGGAGCTTGCGGACTCGGTGGCCGATTTCGAGTTCGGCACCTACCGGATCCCGATCAACGCCGACAGCGGGTTCCACACGGACTTTGCCGATCTGCCGGACCGCATGCCGTTTGCGACGGCGAAGGACTACGAGAACTACATCGCGCGCCTCAATGGGTTCCCGGTCTACGTCGCATCCGAGATCGCCCTCATGCGCGAGGGGGTCGCGGCGCGCTTCACGCTGCCGCAGGTCGTGCTCGAGGGGTACGACGTCACGATGGCGACCCATGTCGTCCCGGCTCCCGAGAAGAGCGTGTTTTTCGCGCCCTTCCGGAAGTTTCCCCCCGGCGTACCGGCCGGGGAGCGTGCGCGCCTGACCGAGACCGGTCGCCGCGCGGTCATGCAGGGGGCCGTCGCGGGGTACAAGACGCTCCTCGAGTTCATGACGACGGAGTACATCCCGCGCGCGCGGACGTCGATCGGCGCCTCCTCGCTGCCGCGCGGCCGCGAGTACTATGCCCACCTCGTCCGCAGCTTCACGACGCTCGACCTGACCGCTGACCAGGTCCACGAGATCGGCCGGCAGGAAGTGGTGCGCATCCGCGCCGAGATGGACGCGGTCATCGCGAAGATCGGGTTCCAGGGCAACTTCGCCGCGTTCCTGAACTTCCTGCGAACGGATCCGCGCTTCTACGCGAAGACGCCGGAGGACCTTCTCAAGGACGCCTCGTACATCGCTAAGCGGATGGACGGGAAACTGCCGTCGCTCTTCGGGCATCTGCCGCGGTTGCCGTACGGAATCGAGCCCGTGCCGGCACACCTCGCGCCCAAGTACACGGGCGGCCGCTACGTCGAAGCGCCGATCGGAAGCACCCGCGCCGGCGAGTACTGGGTCAACACCTACGCCCTCGACAAGCGCCCGCTGTACACGCTCGAGGCGCTGACGCTGCATGAGGCGGTGCCCGGCCACCACCTGCAGATCGCGGTGCAGCAGGAGTTGACGGGCCTGCCGGAGTTTCGTCGCTTTTCGGGCGTCGGGGCATTCGTCGAGGGCTGGGCGCTCTACGCCGAGCGGCTCGGGCTCGAGGCCGGCTTCTACCAGGATCCATACAGCGACTTCGGGCGCCTGACCTACGAGATGTGGCGCGCCTGCCGGCTCGTCGTGGACACTGGTCTCCACGCGAAGGGCTGGACGCGCGCGGAGGCGATGGAATACCTCGAGTCGCACACCGCGCTCTCGCTCCACGAGGTGCGGACGGAAACCGACCGCTACATTTCCTGGCCGGGCCAGGCCCTCTGCTACAAGATAGGAGAGTTGAAGATCCGGGAGTTGCGAGGCCAGGCGGAGCAGGCGCTCGGGCAGAAGTTCGACGTGCGTTCGTTCCATGACGTCGTGCTGGGCAGCGGCGCGGTACCGCTGCCGGTGCTCGCGGAGCAGGTGCGCGCGTACATCGCGCAAGGGAGCGCGCCGTGAGCGCGGTCACGACGGGGCGAGCGCCTTTCCGGGCGAAGAACCCCGCGACGGGGGGACTGCTCGACGGAGAATTTTTCGAGGCGTCGCCGGGCGAGATCGACGCGGCCGCGCGGTCGGCCGAACGGGCCTTCGAGCCGTATGCCGCGCTCGCCCCGTTCCGTCGCGCGGAGTTCCTACGCTCGATCGCGCAGCAGGTCCTCGCCCTCGGAGACCGGCTGCTCGAGCGCGCCGCCGCGGAGACGGGACTGCCGTCCGCCCGGCTCGAGAGCGAGCGCGCCCGGACGGTCAGCCAGGTCCTGCTCTTCGCCCAGGTCATCGAGGAGGGCTCGTGGGTCGAGGCCCGAATCGAACGCGCCCTGCCGGACCGCAAGCCCCAGGCCCGGCCGGACGTCCGCCGCATGCTGGTCCCGCTCGGGCCCGTGGCGGTCTTCGGGGCCTCGAACTTTCCGCTCGCCTTCTCGGTGGCGGGCGGCGACACGGTGTCGGCGTTCGCCGCCGGTTGCCCGGTCGTCGTCAAGGCGCACCCGGCGCATCCCGGCACCTCGGAGCTCGTCGCCGCGGCGATCCGCACGGCGGCGCGGGAGACCCGCATGCCCGAGGGCGTTGTCGGCATGGTGCAGGGGCCCTCGCCCGAGGTGGGCATCACGCTCGTGACGCATCCTGCCATCCGCGCGGTCGGATTCACGGGATCGCTCGCGGCGGGGCGGACGCTCTTCGACGCGGCGGCGCTTCGGCCCGAGCCGATCCCGGTCTACGCGGAGATGGGCTCCGCGAATCCGGTCTTCATCCTCCCCGGGGCCATCGCCGACCGGGCCGAGTCGATTGCGAAGGGGCTCGCGGCGTCCGTGACACTCGGGGCCGGCCAGTTCTGCACGAGCCCGGGCCTGCTCTTCGTGATCGATTCCCCGGCCTCGAGTGCGTTCTTGAAGGAAACCGGCGATCTGCTCGCCGCGACGCCCCCGGGCACGATGGTCCATGCCGGGATCAAAGCGTCCTACGACCGCGAGTTGGGCGAAGTCGCTCGCATCGCCGGCGTCTCGATCGGGGCGCGCGCGACGGGCACGGGCGCGCATCCGGAGACGGAGGCGCCGGCGGCCCTGCTGCTGACCGACGCGCGGGCATGGTCGGACAACCCGCGGCTGGGCGCCGAGATCTACGGACCGGCAGCGCTCGCCGTGCGCTGCGCGTCGCGCTCGGAGATGCTGCAGGTCGCGCGCGCGCTGCACGGGCACCTGACGGCGACGATCCACGGCGCCGAGAAGGACCTCGCGGATTTTTCCGAGCTCATCGCGATCCTGCGGCGCAAGGTGGGGCGCCTCATCTTCAACGGGTATCCCACCGGCGTCGAGGTCTGCCACGCGATGCACCATGGCGGCCCCTACCCGGCGACGACGGACGCACGCGCGACCTCGGTCGGGACGGCCGCGATCCAGCGCTTCGCGCGCCCGGTCTGCTACCAGGACTTCCCGCAGTCCGCGATGCCCGAGGAGCTCGCCGACCGCAACCCGCGCGGCGTCTGGCGCCTGGTGGACGGAGGCTTCACGCGGGACGCGCTGTGACGGCGCGCGACTTTCCCGAGGCGATCGAGGTCGTCGATTCGCACACCGAGGGCGAGCCGACCCGCGTCGTGATCGGCGGGTGGCCCGAGCTTCAGGCCGCGACCATGGAGGACCGCCGCGAGGAGCTCGACCGGCGATTCGGCCCACTCTGGCGCGGCGCAATCCTCGAGCCGCGCGGCCACGACGCGCTCGTCGGGGCGCTGCTCACGCCGCCGGTCTCGCGCGGCGCCGTCGCCGGTGTCGTCTTCTTCGACAACGTGGGACCGCTCTGGATGTGCGGCCACGGCACGATCGGCGTCGTGCGCACGCTCGAGCACCTCGGGCGCATCAGGCCGGGCGCGGTGCGGCTCGACACGCCCGCGGGCCCGGTCGGTGCGGAGCTCGGCGTGGACGGCGTGGTCACCATCGAGAACGTTCCCTCGCACTGCGGCGCCCGCGACCTCGCGGTCGACGTGCCGGGCGTCGGGCGCGTCGTCGGGGACCTCGCCTACGGCGGCAATTGGTTCTTTCTGGCCGAGCTTGCCGGCGAGTCCGTGGAGCCCGGCAACCGCGAGCGGTTGCGGACGGTCACGCTCGCCATCCAGCGCGCGCTCGCCGAGCAGGGCGTTCGCGGCGGGGGCGGGGAGCTCGTGGACCACGTCATCTTGTATGGGCCCCCCGGCAGGCCGGACGCGGACAGCCGCAACTACGTCATGTGCCCGGGCGGGGCGTACGACCGCTCGCCGTGCGGCACGGGGACGTCGGCGAGGATGGCCTCGCTCCACGCCCGTGGGAGGCTCGCGATCGGAGCGCGCTACCGGCAGGAGTCCATCTCGGGGAGCCTCTTCACCGGATGGCTCGAGGAGCGCGAGGGCAAGGTCATTCCCCGGATCCAGGGCCGGGCGTTCATCACCGGAAAGACCACCCTGCTCTTCGATCCGCGCGATCCGTTGCGCCACGGGCTTGGGGGCGATGCCATCGCCTGATGTCCTCGTCGTCGGCGCCGGCATCGTCGGCGCGGCGTGCGCGGACGCCCTCTCGGAGGCGGGCCTCTCCGTGACGGTCCTCGAGTCGCGGTTCGCCGGAGGCGGCGCGACGGCGGCCGCCATGGGCCACATCGTCGTCATGGACGACTCGCCGGCGCAGTTCGCGCTCACCGAGCTGTCGCGGCGGCTGTGGATCGGGCTCGCGGGGCAGATGCCGGCCTCGTGCGAAGACGATCCGACGGGGACGCTCTGGGTCGCCACGGACGTCGAGGAAATGGCGCACGTCGCCAGCAAGGCGGCCTTCTACAGGAGCCGCCGTATCGAGGTCGAGGAACTGTCGTCCGAGGAGCTCGCGCGGGCGGAGCCGAACCTGCGGCCGGGCCTCGCGGGCGCGCTGCGCGTGCCGGGGGACCGGGTGGTCTATCCGGTCAATGCGGCGCGCTGGCTTCTCGGACGCGCGGTCGCGCGCGGAGCGGTCAAGCGGGAGAGCGTCGAAGCGCTCCGGATCGGCGCGCGGCGGGTCGAGACGCGCGACGGCCCGATCGACGCCGGGGCCGTCGTCAATGCCGCGGGCGCGGCGGCGCCGATCTTGACGCCGGGACTTCCCATCCAGCCGCGCAAGGGCCACCTCGTCATCACGGATCGCTATCCCGGGTTCTGCCGGCACCAGCTCGTCGAGCTCGGCTACTTCAAGAGCGCCCATACGCCCTCTCCCGAGTCGGTCGCCTTCAACCTCCAGCCGCGCGCGACGGGGCAGATGCTGCTCGGCTCTTCGCGCGAGTTCGCCGGCTTCGAGCCCGCGATCAACCGGCGGATCCGGGACCGGATGATCCGGCGCGCCCTCGAGTTCATGCCCGCGCTCGCTCGGCTCTCCGCGATCCGCACGTGGACGGGGTTTCGGCCTTCGACGCCCGACAATCTGCCGCTCATCGGGCGCTCCGAGGTGGCCGACGGGCTCTTCATCGCGGCCGGGCACGAGGGCCTCGGGATCACGACCTCGCTCGGCACCGCGCGTCTGGTGGCCGACGCGATTCTCGGGAGGAAGAGCCCGATTGATCCGGCGCCGTACTCTCCGATGCGCGCCTTCGCGGCAGGGGCGCATGCCTGAATCCGTTTCGCTGACGGTCGACGGACGGACGTCGTCGGCGCCCGCGGGGATCACGGTGGCCGCGGCGCTGGCAAACGCGGGCGTGAATGTCTGCCGCACGTCGGTCACGGGCGAGCCGCGCGGCGTCCTCTGCGCGATGGGGATCTGCTTCGAGTGCCGCGTCACGATCGACGGCGCGCCGC
>JANMPW010000543.1:0-1693 GCA_031370065.1 Acidobacteriota bacterium | reverse complement strand
CGAGATCGGAATTACCCAAACGCTGATCGACCTGCTGACGCTCGGACCCCGTAAGCATCTGGCCGCTGCCACGTTGAAGGCGGCGCAGATCAGCGTGACCGGCGCGATCGTCAGCTTCGCCGCCGAGGTGCGCTCGGACTTCTACGACCTCCAGGCCGCTGAGCAGGTCCTGGCGCGGCAGCGCGTCGTCACCCAAGCGGCGCGCGTGTCGGCGGAGTTTTCGAGCCGCCAGCACGCATCCGGCAACATCTCCGATCTCGACCTCGAGAACGAGCAGGCGCTCTACGAGCAGGCCAAGCTAGACGCGGCGCGGGCGGAGCTGCAGGCGCTCACGGCTCGCGAGCGTTTGATGATCGATATGGGTCTCGTCGACCCCAATAAGAGATGGTCCGTCGCCGAGGAGTTCACGTCGCTACCCAAAACCGAGATTCCAAGCGAGGACCTCGAGAACGTCGCCCTGTCGAGACGCGTCGACATCGCCTTCGCCAGGCAGGAGCTGGAAGCGGCGCGGCGGAGGCTGCCGCTCGCGCGCACGGCAATCCTCGATCCGCTCGCGATTGGCCTACATCAGGTTCGTGAGCCGGATGGCCCGAAGACGACGGGCCCCTCTCTGGCTCTGCCCATCCCGATCTTCGACCGGGGCGGTGCTGCTCGCTCGCGGGCGATCGGGATGGCCCGACAGGCCGAGCAGCGCCTCGCTGCGCTGACCGTCACCGCGCGGTCGGAGGTCCGAGCGGCCCGAGAGCGCGTCCTGGAGGCGCGAGCGCGTACCGAGTACGTTCGCGACGTCATCGTCCCTCGACGCCGGCGAATTCTGTATCTCACCCAGCTCGAGTACAACGCGATGCTCAAGGGCGTGTTTCAGCTCATTCAGGCGCGCCAGAACCTCGCGCAAGCGGAGCGCGAGTACGTGCTCGCACAGCGCGACTACTGGCTCGCCCGCACGGAGCTCGATACCGCTATCAGCGGAGCCGCCCGATTCTCGGCGCGCGACGAAGGGCCGCGTTCCACGCGCTCGAGTTTCTCCTCCAGGATGACGGAGCAGCAGGGTTCCGGCACCATGACGCCGCAACAGATCAGAGCGAACGAGTAGGAGCGACGAGATGTTCTCCAGAAGGCAAGTGTTCCTCTCGGGCGCCGGCGCTTTTGCCGCGAGCGCCGCCGCGCTCCTCGACCCGAGACGTCTGATGGCGGCCGGGGGCCGCTCGGCCGCAGCGGGGCCCCGCGGGGAAGGTGGATACACACCCGTCGTGACCCCGAACGGCTCCTCACTTCCCTGGAGGCTGGAGGATGGCCGAAAGACCTTTCACTTGATAGCCGAGCCGGTGGTTCGCGAGTTCGCGCCCGGAATGAAGGTCAATTGCTGGGGATACAACGGGCAGACCCCGGGCCCGACCATCGAGGCCGTCGAGGGCGATCGCGTCCGAATCTACGTCGAAAACCGGCTCCCGGAACCGACGTCCGTACACTGGCACGGCGTCCTGCTTCCAAACGGCATGGACGGAGTCAGCGGATTGAATCAAAGGCGAATCGAGCCGGGCGAGACCTTCAAGTACGAGTTCACCGTGCGCCAGCACGGGACGCAGATGTACCACCCCCATTTCGACGAGATGGTGCAGTTCTCGATGGGGATGATGGGCCTCCTCATCTTTCATCCCAAGAGCCCGGATCGCCGCATCGACCGCGACTTTGG
>JANMPW010000507.1:0-2517 GCA_031370065.1 Acidobacteriota bacterium | reverse complement strand
CTGCAGGTGGAGATCACTCTGGCCGACGTGGACAAGAACCGCGAAGCGGTCCTGGCCAAGGCCCGGGAGCTTCACGCGAAGTACCTGGACGACGTCCGCGGTGCGATGATCCTCGCGGGCGAACAGCAGGCGAAGGGCAATCCCGACCAGGCGATCAAGATCTTCGAGGACGTGCTCGCCGTGGATCACAACAATGCCCAGGCGTACAACCAGATCGGCTACTACTACGGCTACCGTGGAGACTACGACCGGGCGATCGACAACCTGACGAAGTACCAGTTCATCTCGCCCGACAACGCCAACCCGTTCGACTCGCTCGGGGAAAACCAGGCCTACTCGGGCCGCTATAACGAGGCGATCGAGAACCTGAACCGCGCCCTCGCGATCAAGCCGGACTTCGCGCCGGCGTACCAGCACCTGGGCGTGGCGTACGAGGGGATGGGCGAGTACGCGAAGGCGGTCGAGAGCTACGAGAAAGCCGCCGAGCTCGACGAGACCGACAGCATGCGGCGGGAGTACCTGACGCTGGCGGTGCGCGCATCCTTGATCGGCGGGGACGCGGAAGGCGCCCGCAAGTTGCTCGAGCGCATCGCGAAGTTCCCGGTCGACCCGAAGAGCGATTACGCGCGGGTCGGACCGGCGTTCGTCGCCATCCTCCTCGACCTGAGCGAAAGCAAGGCCGACGACGCCGAGCGCCGTTTGAACGAATTGAAGCCGACACTCGAGGCTCTCTTCGGCGAAAACAGCAAGGCCGGCAAGATGCCCCCGGCGATGAAGCCGCATTTCCCACAGTGGAACTTCCTGATGGCGCTGGCGCTCGAGAAACAGGGCCGGGCCGACGAGGCCTTGAAGCTCTACGAGACCAACGCGCGCCCGCCCAACCCGTTCTACGATTTCAACGATCGCCGCTGGATCATGGAGGGGCGCGCGAAGGTCGCCGAGATCGTCGCGCGCAAGGGCGACCTCGACCGGGCGGAGAAGCTCATCGCCGAGAATCGCAAGTGGAATCCGAGCTGGGCGCCCTGTCGGCCTTCCGAGACCGCTGTGGCCCAACTGCGCCGCGCGAAGGTGCTGGCCGCCTCGAAGTAGCCGCCCCGAGCCTGCTAGTGTCCTGTAACAACAGAAGTCTTTCGCATTTGGGAGTCGTCGGGACGGCCCTCTGGGCCGCCCGGGCGGGGAGTCGCCGCAGGCAACGCCGGCCCGGAGGCCGGCGGTTACCCCCGCCCCTACGAGCGGAAAGCGTGATCAAGACTTCGGTTACGGAACATTAGAGCCGTGGAAAGGTCCCGCCACTTCGAGACCCAGCACCGCCTCCTCCTGCTCGAGACGCTTTACGACGCCGGGGTCTCGCTCGGCGCGATGCCCGACGAGGACGCCCTCGCCGAAGACGTTCTGGCGCGAGTCGTCGGCGTGCTCGACGCCTCCCGGGGCTACCTGGCCACTTTCGCCGAGGGCGGCGCGCGGCGCGCCGAAGCGCGCGTCGGGTTCGGGAAACGGCCCGCGGAGGCCGTCGTCGCCGTGGACGAATTCCTGCGCCAGGTCCTCGAGTCCGAGGGCGCGGTCGAGCGCGCGCGATTCAAGCTCCTCGGCAAGCCCGTGGTCGCCGCGGTGGGCGTGCGCATCTCGGGTGGCGGCCGGCCGTTGGGCGTGCTCGTCCTAGCGGACAAGGAGGCCCGCCGCGGGGGCTCCGCCGCGTTCGATGAAGAGGACCGCCGCTTTCTCGTCTCACTCGCGGGCCTGTGCGGGATGGCGATCGAGAACCGCCGGCACCTCGAGCGCCTGACGCGGGAGCGCGAGCGGCTCGAGGAGGAAAACCGGAGGCTCCGCGACGAAACCGGGCGCTCGGCCGCGGGGCGGCTTTTCGTCGGCGAGTCGGCCGCGGCGCGCCGGGTGCTCGATCTCGTCTCGCGCGTGGCGGCGTCGAAAATCTCGGTCCTGCTGACGGGAGAGAGCGGCACGGGCAAGGAGCTGGTTGCCCGGATGATCCACGCGCGCAGCGAGCGCGCGGACAAGCCCTTCGTCCCCATCAACTGCGCGGCGCTGCCGGAGACGCTGCTCGAGTCCGAGCTCTTCGGCATCGAGCGGGGGGTCGCCACGGGCGTCGAGGCGCGGGCGGGCCGCTTCGAGACCGCGCAGGGGGGCACGCTCTTTCTCGATGAGATCGGCGACATGCCCGTCGCGCTCCAGTCCAAGCTCCTGCGGGTCCTCCAGGAGCGCGAGATCGAGCGGGTCGGCGGCCGGAGGCGGGTTCCCATCGATGTGCGCGTGCTCGCCGCCACGCACGCGCGCCTCGCGGAGCGGATCGCCCGCGGCGAGTTCCGCGAGGACCTGTACTACCGGCTGCGCGTCGTCGAGATCGGCCTGCCGCCGCTGCGCGAGCGCCGGGAGGACATCCCCAAGCTCGTCCGGTACTTTCTCGACCGTTTCGCGGCGCGCGAGGGGCGCGAGGCTCCGACCCTCGATCGGGATGCCTACGCCGCGCTGCTCTCCCACGACTTTCCCGGCAACATCCGCGAG
>JANMPW010000505.1:0-5177 GCA_031370065.1 Acidobacteriota bacterium | reverse complement strand
ACGCCGCGAAGAACCAGATCCGGTCCTTCCAAACGTAACCGCCGAGGTCGGCGCCGACGTCCCAGCGCTTGTAATCGGAAACTCGCATGCCGGTCAGCGAATCCGGGCCCGTCCCGTTGCAGACCGTTTTCGCGGGCGCCGCGCCGACGGCCGGGCACAGATCCTGTTTGGCCCGCAGGCCGAAGGAGTCATAGTAGGCGAACGCATCGCCGTGGAACTCGTTGCCGCCGGACTTCGTGATGACGTTGACAACTCCGCCGAGAGCGCGGCCGTACTCGGCCTGGTAGCCACCTGTCTTGACCTCGACCTCCTGGACGAACGTGCCGTTCAAGGCCTTGCCCTGGAAGCCCTTGATGACGTTGGTGGTGTTGATGCCGTCGATGATGTACACGTTCTCGACCGACGTCGCGCCGTAGATCGTGATCGGGTTCGCGCGGCCCTGCGTCTCGCCGCGGTCCTCATTGACGCCGGGATTGGCCTTGACGATGTCCGTGTAGTTGTTTCCGAGCGGCAGACTCTGGATGACTTTCGCCGTGTACGTAGAGCCGCCCGTCGTGGACGACGTGTCGATCAGGGGCGCCTCACCCGTGACCGTGACCTCGGCCGTCGTCGAGAGCTGCAGCTGCAAGTTGGCAGTCACCGTCGCATCGAGCGAGACGGTCGCCTTCTTCTGAACGCGACCGAAACCCGAAAGCGTGGCGGTCACCGTGTAGGCGCCGGGGGCCACGCTCAGGAAACGGTAGCGGCCGTCGGCAGATGTCACCGCGGAGCGGGCACCCTGTACTCCGGCTCCCGCCAGATCCACAGTCACGCCCGGAAGGGCGCCGCCGCTCTGGTCCGTGATCGTGCCTTCGATCGTTCCGGTCGTCTGCGCGAACACAGCGACGGGAGCTACGAGGAGAAGACAAACCGAAAGAATCGAGAAAATCCGAGCTCGATTGTTCACCTTAGGTTCCCTCCTTAAAGGAAAATTTCATGAAACGCTGAAACAATTGAAAAGCAAAGAGACTGCCAGACTCTGAAAACACTGTTGCAAGGCTAACTATCTCTGCCCAAAAGGGCAAGAGGAGTCTTGGAACCATCTTGGGGACAGGATTCTAATCCATTATTGGACATCCGTCCGGAAATTTGGATTTTGGAGGCCGCGAGACGGCGGATTGAGCCGATGCGGACGAGAGCGGGGATTCGGCCGGATCAGTGGCCCGCATCGAGGGCCAGAACCATCCGGCCAAAGTCGATCCGAACCCGGAAGTGGTCCAGCAACGAGGCCCCGATAATCCCGTCCTCGAACGCCGAGTCATCGTCCTTGACGACCATGTCCGTGAAACGCGCGCCGTAGCCGGCGATGCCGATCGTGATTTCGCCGATCCGGCCCCACTCGACCACGGTCTTTCCGAGGCCGTACACGCGCTTGGGAAAGACCTTGTTCGAGGGCGGCAGGTTCGCCCGCAGAAGCCCGGCGGAGGTCATCAGCGTGGGCTCGCTGCCGGTGTCGAGGAGGAACTGGTAGAAGCCGTTGCGGTCGATGGAGCCACGGGCGAACATCCGGCCGGCGCGGAAAAACAGGTTCTGGTCCGGCGAACGCTTGGGAACCCGGGAGTCTTCGCGGATGAAGCGAACGCTGCGGCCGCGATAGTCGATCTCGGCCGTGAACTCCTTGAGCAGGTGCAGGCCGAGCACCATGGGAACGGGGAAGGGGCCGCGGGTGGTCTCGAAGAGCAGCGCCTCGTCCGGCATCAGCATGACCGGGACGTCGCGCACGGAGAAACCGGCGAAGTCGAGCCGCTCGATCACGCCGAAGGTGACGGGAAACTCCTTCTTGTGGAGCCCGCGGCCCGAGGCCTTCGAATTCGGGATCTCGCGCACGTGCGCCTGGCGGGCGAAGGACTCGCTCACGATCGTGTAGACGGCGCCAGAATCAACGATGGCCGCCGAGTCGAGCGCGTTGACCCGGACCGGAATCCGGATCAGGTTGAACTTGTGCACGTCGAAGGCGGCCTCGTGCGTCTCACCGGCCACCGGCCCGGCATAAGGATCCGCGTCGCGCATCGCGGCGAGGAAATTCACAAAGCCCGGAACCAGCCCGTAGCCGTCCCGCACTGCGTCCGCGGCGTAGTCGTGGGCCGAGGCAAAGTCGTTCCAGAGGATCGCCCCCTGCGATAGCGCCCACTCGATCTCCGCTCGCCGCGCCGGCTTCTGCTCGAGGGCGCGCGCCCTCTCGAGCACGTGCCACGCGGCCTCGAAGTCTCCGCGGGCGAGCAGGACCCTGCCGTAGAGGGACATCTTCGCCGCGCTGTTCTCGAGGTCGGCCCGCGGGAGCGCCTCGAGGTAGCGCTGCACCTCGAGGTAGTGCCCGCGCTGGTACCGGTCCTCCGTGTTGAAGCTGCCGGGGGGCGGCGGCACGCGCACGGCCTGTGCCGGAAGCACGAACACGGTCACGCCAGGCGCCACCGCGCAAGCGGCAGCGGCCAGGACGAGGAGGAGCGCCGCCCGCCGCCGGTCTATTTCTCGGCCTTCCGGGCGAGAACGCCCGAACGGCCGGCGCTCTTTGCCGCTTCGATCGTCGAGAGCACCTGGCTGTCCCTCTGCAGGACGTTCTGGCCGTAGCCCTTCTTGGAAATGAAGTCGAAATCGACTTGAAGGTAGGAGACACCGGAAGGCAGCAGCTCGCGCCGGTAGTGCCAGATCTCCCGCCAACTCGCGTCCGATTCGGGGAGCGTGTTTCCGGGGCCCGTCATCTCCGAGACGATCGCCGCGGCCTGCCCGCTTGAAGTCGTGCTCTTGAGCGCCTGGTTGAGGTCGGCGGACGTGAAGCGCGACATGCCCACCGGATCGGCCGTGTCCTCCCCGATCGCGATCGGCTTGCGGCCGGCCCAGGTCGGGGGGCCGAGCAGGACGAAGACCATGCCTCGGTCCGTCAGGCTCCCGCGGGTCTCGTTCTGCGCGAGGCGCGCGTCCGCAAACGCAATGCGTCTTTCGAACTCTTCGCGAAACTCGTTCTCGGGTGTCTCGGGATGGGGATCACGGGCCCTCCAGAACTCCGAGATGAACTCGGAACGCGATACTGGATCGGAAAGACGATCGAAGTCGTCCCGCTGCCGGGCGGTGAGGAGGTACCGGACCGGTCCTTCGGCCCAGGACTCGTCCATTCCCGGATACGAGGTCGAGGCGTCCCGGGGAAAGGCACGGTAGGAGGCGGCCAGGGAACCGCCCTCGGCCGGCTTCCGCGCTTCCCTGCGCATTCCCTTGCGGGCTTCGTCCAGCGCGGCGATGACACGGCGTGGGTAGAGCGACGGGTCGAGCGAAGGATTGGGCTGATATGTCAGGTAGAGCTCGAACTGCTCGCGCGCCTCGTCGGCCTGACCGAGGGCCGCGAGGCAGGCGCCCTTGTAGAACGTGAGCCCGGGCGCCAGCTGCGCCCGATACGCCTCGTTGCCAGGACGCTCGCTTGCAGCCTGGAGCTTGTCGAGCGACTTCAACGCTTCCGCGTATGCGGCCAGGCGGAACTGTTCCTTGGCCTTCATGAAGAGCGGCTGCAGGTTTTCAGCGGGGGCGCAGAGCGCGACCAGAAGCAGGAGGAGGGAGACAACCAGTACCCGGCGCATGGAGCACCTCCGGGACCACACAATCATACGTCTAGATACGGCGTCGAAGGTCCGGAGTTATGAGCCTCGAGGGAACCGACTCGGTGCTCACGACACAAAAAAAAGGGGCGGCCGAAGCCGCCCCTCGAAAGAACGAATCGGAACCGTTCTCCTAGAACGTGACCTTGAGCGCGAAGCGGAACTGCCGCTGCGAAACCCGCGCCGTGGTCTTGCGGTAGTCCTCATTGTCGGTGCACGGGCCGGCGTTGGACACCGGGCAGGCGTTGCCCTGCGGACCCGTGGTTCCCGGCTGGACACCCGCCTGGCCGTAGTAGGGGCTAGACGGGTCCGTGACGAAGGTCCCGTACCTGTTGAAGACCTCGTCCACCGCCCTCGTGGTCTGGCGGTTCAGGAGCTGGAACGCGTAGAACTGCGGCGTGATCGTCACCGGGCCGACGTTGACGTTGTAACCGAGCGACATATTCATCTCGTAGTCAGTCGGCAGGCGGGCCCCATAGCCGCGCTGAGAGAGGTAGAGCTCCGACGGGTAGAAGTCGTTGTACAGGCCCCGCACCGACGTCGGAACGCCTGTGCGGACGTAGAACTGGAGACCGGCCGAGAGACCGAACGGAGCGTTCCACACCGCGTCGATGCGGCCCTGGTTCGGCCGGTCGAGCTCGAGGCGGCCCGAGGAGTGACGGATGAAATCCGCGTAGTCGTAGTCGGCGTTGATGCCGGGGTCCGTCTGGCCCGAACCCTCGCTGATGGCACCCGAGTAGTTGCCCGTGAGCGACGAGCCCAGGTACGAAAGCTGAGCCCAGATCTCGTTGGTGAACTGCTTGCGAACGACGAGCTCGATGCCCTTGAAGATGCGCTTGGACTTCGGAATCGACGTGCCCTGGCCGGGATCGGTGCAGGTGCCGGCGAGAGGATCGGTCGGGTTATTCGAGCTGTTGCAGCTTCCGAATTGGCCGGTTGCGCCCGGGTTGTCGGGGCCCGTGGCGCCCGGGTTCATGAGAGCGCAGCTGTTTCCGGTCGGACCATTCGGGTTGAGGTCGCAACGGTCTTCGACCGTGCGGCCGAGCGACCGGTAGGTGCCCTTCACGCCGACCGAGAGGGTGGGGTCGACCGCCTTTTCGAGGCCGATCGTGAACTCATCCTGGTAGGCAGCCTTGATGCCCGCATCCACAGGCTCGCCCGCGAGAGAGCCGACCTGGAGGAGGGCGTTGCGCGGCACGCAGCCGGTGTTTACGGTGTCCGAGCACTTGACGTCGCTGCCCTGGGTAAGGTCGGTCTGACTGTAGTTGAACACACGGTAGGACGTGTTGGCCGTGAAGACGCGGACGTTCAGGTCGGTCGGAAGCGCGTAGTAGAAGCGGCCGGCCGAGGCGTACGCCTTCGACGTGCCGTCGCCCGTGAAGTCCCACACGACACCGACGCGCGGCGCCCACTCGTCCTTGAGCTTGAAGGCGGTCACGTCGGCACCGGTCCTGATGTCTTCGGAGTCGTAGCGCAGGCCGGCGTTGACGGTCAGGCTCGGGATGACCCGCCACTGATCCTGAACGAAAGCGCTCCAGCGATTGGTCGGGGTTC
>JANMPW010000459.1:0-6116 GCA_031370065.1 Acidobacteriota bacterium | reverse complement strand
AGCGTCTCGAGCCGGAGCGCGACCGCGGCGGAGGCCTCGGTCGGAGGACTCGGCGTGAGCGAGAGCGCGAACCGGGCGCCTCCCGCCTCGAGCGGGCGCCACTCTTCGTCGCCATTTGGCGGCTCCCCGAGCCGCACGAGCTCGCGCCCCTCGCCGTCGCGCACGGCCAGGCGCGAAAGACCGAGCGCCCGGAGGGCGGGCCCGGCGTCAACGCCTTCGCCGCCGAGCCGCGCGACCACGTCCTGCCGAAGGTCGCGGAGCGCGTCCTCGGAAATCCTGGCGCCGGAGGATTCGACGACGAGGCTCGCCAGCGCCGCGGCACCCGCTTCGCGGAAAACCGCGGCCGCATGCTCCCGCAGCTCCAGCGGGACCCGCGTTCGTTCGCCGAGGCCGCACCAGCGCGCGACCGCTTCGGCCGCCCGGAAGGGATCGCGCGCAAAAAGCGCGTCCACCTCGGAAAGCAGCGCTGCAGGCGTCTCCCCCTCGGGCGCCCAATCGAGCTCGCCCAGCCGCTCTCGCGCGATGCGGTCGCTGTCGCAGCGATCGGGCGGATCCGCCGCCGCCCTCTCCCACGCGCGCCGCGCGCCGTCGCGGTCCCCCTCGTACGCGCAGCGGTCACCCTCTTCGAGCCAGAGCTCCCCGATCTCGAGCCGGTCTCCGACGGACGCGGCGAGCCGACGAGCCTCCGCGTTGTCGCCAGACGCGGCGGAAAGATCGCCCCGACGCAGGGCCAGCCGCGATCGCTGGTGGAGCGCGACGAGCAGGCGCGGCAGGTCCTTCTCCTCGCGCGCGGTCTTCTCGAGCGCCGCGATCTCGGCAGCGGCGCACGCGAAGGCGCACCGGTCGAGCAGAAGCTCGATCCGATTGCTCCGAGCGATCCGCGAAAGGTCTTCCCGTCCGGCCGCAGCTGCGGCCGCGATGGCATCGCCGAGCGCCGCCTCGCTCCGGTCCGCCTGCCCGGAGTGGTAGAGCGTCGCCGCAAGATCGATCGAGAGCGCCGCGCGCTCCGCCGGTTCGTCCGAGGCCGCGGCGAATGCCTCTTCGAGCCGCACGAGCGCGCGCCCGTACTCCCGGCGGTCGAGAAGCCCCCGGGCCTCCTGGGCGAGAAAGTGCGCCGCCAGCCGGTCGTCGCCCGCGCCGAGCGCCTCCGGCCTCAGTGCCGCGTAGACGTCGGCCTCCTCGTCGAACCGCCCCGAGAGCGCGTAGACCTGCGCGCGCACGAGCGCCGTCTCCACGCGCTCGCCAACGCCCGACTCCGCGCACGCGCGGTCCGCTTCCTCGAGCAGTCCGAGAGCGCAATCGGTTCGGCCCTCCCGCGCGAGGCCGATCGCTCCGAGACGCAGCGCCCGCGTCGCCTCCCCGGCCGGGGCGTCGGGGTACTCCCTTCGCCACGCAGCGGCACGCCGCGGAGCCTGTCCGGCCTCGCCCAGCAGAACGGCGACCTCGGCCAAACGCAGCTTCGCCCGGCGCCTCGTGTCCGCGTCCGACGCGCCGTCCCGAACGATCCGATCCAGCCGCGCCTTCGCCTCGGCGGGCCGCCCGCCCGCGATCTCCCGCTCGGCCTCCAGAGCGGCGAGCCACGGCACGAAGGCTTCGCCGAGCTCGGAAGCGAGGCGCGCCGACAGCGAGAACCACGCCTCCGTGCGGGCCTGCGGAATGCTCTGGATCCAGAGCCGTGCCTCCTCGAACGCCGTGTCCCGGCGTCCGGAGGCGAGGAGCAACTCGATGCGAGCGCCGGGATCGTCGGCGCGGTCGGCCGAGTGCTTGCCCGTTTGGCCCGCACGCATGTGCGCCGCACCCGTTGCCGCCTCGCCGGTCCGGGCCGGCAGCGGCGCGTCGCCCGTCGCGTCGGCAACGAAGGGGGCGAACCCGGACGAGGCCAGGATCTCTCGCGCGCAGCCGACCGCGCCTCGCGGATCCGCCCGCGAGACCTCCGCGAACCACTCCCAGAATCGCACCGAGGCCGTGATCGTGCCGCACGGAACCCAGAGCGCCCGGCGCCAGCCGTCGGGACCCGGCGGGGCGGGTAGTTCTTCCGGAATCGTGACCACCTCGACGCGCTCTGCCAGGGCCAGGCGCGCCGCCTCGAAGCCGCGCCGCGAGAGCGAGTCCCACCGCTCGGGCGCAACGGCGATCCAGACCGGACGCCGGCCACCCGGAACGCGAGCAGCCTCCTCGCGCAGGCGGCGGCTCGCTTCGGCGGCCCCCCGCGGCGGCGGACGCAGATCGAGAGCCGAGCCCGGACTCACGGGCGAACCCGCGGCCTCGAAGATCCGGGGCTCCGACCCGAGAAGCAGTGCACGCGCCTTTTCGGACAATGCCCGGGAGCGAGGCGAGCGCATGGCACGGTCGGAAAGTCCGAGGCAGCGCTGCCGCGCCCCCGCCGCCGCCGGAAGGCCGAGCTCCGGAAAGGCCCGAAAGGCGCCGGCCACCCAGAACTCGGCGCGGCGGGCAGCCGCATCGGCGGCGTGGAGATGCTGCAGAAGCGTCCGGACCGCGGGCGAGGTGATGCGCCCTCCGCGCTCGAAGAGCCGATGGAGCAACGCCGCCAGCGCCCCCGCCGGATTGCCCGGCGTCGAGGGACTGCCGACCGCCTCGGGCGTCCGCGCGAACCACAACCGGGCCGTGCCCGACGATAGCTCCCACCGCGCCTCGTCGAAGTCACCCGGGCCGAGGACGAATCCGCGCGCCGCAAAGAATGCCGCGGCCGCGGCCCCCTGCAGGAAGAGTTGCGCAGCCAGAGACCGTGGAACACGCCCGTCCGCGATGCGTCTGCCCGCGGCCGTCTCGCGCCATACCACGAGCTCGTCGCCATCGCGCCCGAAGTCGCGCACCGGGCCCAGCGTCTCGTGCTCGAGCTCGAGAAACTCGAGCCAACGGTCGCGGCTGGCGGCGATCGGGAATCGCTCGGGCACACCCGCGGCGCTGTGCGTATCGATGGGGCCCTCCATGTCTCTGTCTCTGTATTGTCGCGAGACGGGACGGGCGGCCCAAGGGCCGCCCCTACGACACCGATGCGGGGATTCGGTTCCGTAGGGGCGGGGGCAACCGCCGGCCTCCGGGCCGGCGTTGGCTACGGCGAGTCCGCGCCCGGGCGGCCCAAGGCCGCCCCCACGACTCGCGGGTGGCACTTCTGCAAGGAGAGGCTAGCGGACCGCGAGAGCCTCGAGGTCCCGGAAGAAGCCGGGATAGGACTTCGCCACGCAGCCGGGATCCTCGATGAGGATATTCGGCAGGCGCAACGAGAGCAGGCCGGCCGCCATCGCGATGCGGTGGTCGCGGAAGGTCGAGAGGCGCGTCACCGCGCCCGCACCGCCGGTCGCCGGTCCCGTGATCACGAGCGCGTCCTCATCCGCTTCGGCCTTCGCGCCGACCGCGGCAACGAGCGCCACAAGGGCCGCCAGCCGGTCGCTCTCCTTCAGGCGAAGGCGCCCGACCCCCGAAAAGACGCTCCGCCCCTTCGCCAGAGCGGCAAGGGCGGCGAGCGAGGGCACGGCGTCGGGAAAGTCGGTGGCCTCGACGGACACCGCCCGCAGGGCATCGCGTCGGGCCGAGGCCGTCAGGCGGCCGGGCCCGGAGGCGATACAGATTCCCATTTTCTCGAGCACGGGGAGCGCACCCGCATCCGCGTCCGCCGAGGGCCAGCGCAGACCCTCGAGGGTCACCTCTCCGCCCGCGGCGCCCACCGCCGCCACGAGCGGCACGGCGGAAGAGTAGTCACCGGGCGTTTCGTATCTCCCGGCCAGCCGCGCGCCCCGCCTCACGGCGAAATCCGGGCCCGCCTCCACGTCATGCCCGAAGTCGCGGAGGACCTCGAGCGTCGTCGCGACGTACGGGCCGGACGCGATCCTCCCGGCGGGCCGCACGCGCAAGCCCCCGTCCACGGCGACCGCGGCGAGAAGGAGGGCCGAAAGAAACTGGCTCGAGCGCGCGGCGTCCACCACGACTTCTCCGGATCGCAGCGTCGCGCCCTCGATCGCAAGCGGAAGGTATCCTTCCCTTCCCCGATACTCGATTCGCGCTCCCGCCGGGCGCAGCGCGGCGACCAGCTCCGCGATCGGCCGCTCGCAGAGCCGCGGTGATCCGCCCAGCACGAAGCGCCCCGGCACCGCTGCAGCCGCCACCGTGAGGAACCGCGCGGCCGTTCCCGAGTCCGCGGCATCGAGCGCGATCTCCCGGTCCGGCACGCCCCGAAGCGGCCCGGAGACGCGCAGCCCCTCTCGCGTCGGAACGATCGCGGCACCCATGGCCTCGAGGCAGCGCCGCAGGGCCGCCGTGTCGTCGCTCTCGAGCGGTCGCGCGATCTCGACGGGGGCCTCCGTGAGCGCCGCGAGCAGCAGCGCGCGGTTGGTCGCGCTCTTGGACGGGGGGACGCGGAGGGTTCCGCGCAGAAACCGAGCGGGCGGAAATGCGAGGAAGTCGCTCACCGCGTCCTCAGAGCGACACGAGCGAGGTCGTCCCGTCCTCCCCGATCTCCATCCACTTGCGCTCGTCCACGAAGGCGGGAAGGATTTCCACGCGGCCGCCTTCGAAGTCCTCCGTCCACGCCTCGTGAAAGTGGCCGAGCAGGAGGACATCGACGCCGCCGCGGAAGCGCTTGCCCGCAAAGGCCCGGATCATCTCGACCGGCAGCCGCGTCTTGTGCCTGAAGTTCGAACGGGACAGGCGCGCCTCGACGTTCCACACGAGGCGGTTGCCCATGTTTTTCGGCACGAAGTCGAGCGCGGCGCGGGAGAGCGCGTTCTTCGAGAGGAACCGCCAGAAGCGGTAGGGACGGTCCCGCTCGTTCAACAGGTCGCCGTGCGTCGCGAGAAACCGCCGGCCGCCGGCCTCAAACGTCTCCTCGTCGCACACGGACCGGAACGCACTTTCGGCGTAGGAGCCGCGCAGAAAAAAATCCCGGTTGCCCTCCACGTAAGTGACGGCGACGCCCGCATCCTTGAGGCGCCGCGCGGCGTCGAGGAACCGCCGGATCGCGGGCGTTTCGAACTTGGGGTGCGCGATGAAAAAATGGAAGATGTCGCCGAGCAGCGTGATCGCCTGGGCCCCCCGCTTCTGCGCGGCCTCGAGCGCGGCGAGGAACGGCTCCTCGTCTCCGGGGCGGCGCCCCACGTGGCAATCGGCAAAGACCGCGCGCATCGGCGCTACGATAGCCGAGATCGAGGGCGGACGGGAGCGCAGCCGCCCCGCACTAGAATACGGCCTTCATGCCCGCTAACGACTCGCCGCCCGCGCGGCCCGCCGGCGTCCTGCAGCCCTGGCAGAGACGCCTCTACCGGCTCCTGCTCATCCCCCTGGGACTGATCGCGGCCAACTCGATCTATATCTCCGCCTTCACGCGCGACACCCGCTTTTTCTACGCGATGCTTCTGATGCACCTCGCGCTCGGACTGCTGATCGCGGTTCCCTTCTTCCTCTTCGCGGTCACGCACGCCAAACGCATGATCCGGATGTGGAACAAGCGCGCGAAGTACGCGGGGCTGGCGATCTTCACGCTCGCGATCGTGTGCGTCGCGACCGGCGTGTTCATGACCTTCCGGGGGGCCACCCTCAACAATCGGGCGGTCTGGCTCGCGCACGTCAGCGCCGTGCCGCTCGCGCTCGTGGCGTTCATCCTCCACCGCCGCGCTCACGTCCACAAGCTCCAGTTCCGCCGCCTCTTCGCCTGGGGCGGCGCGGTCGCCGTCTTCCTCGGCGCGATGGCGGTCGTGGGCCGCCTCGAGAAGCCGCCCCGACGCATCGCCCACGTCAATGGCGACACCGTCTTCTATCCCTCCTCGAGCGAGACGTTCGACCAGGGGCTCCTCGACGGGAGCAAGCTCGCGGCCAATTCGTACTGCAAGCAGTGCCACCCCGACTCCTTCCGCCAGTGGGAGCGCTCGGCGCACCGCTTCTCGTCCTTCAACAACCCCTTCTACCGCAAGAGCGTCGAGCTCATGGCCGACCGCGTCGGCCGCGAGCGGACCAAATGGTGCTCGGGCTGCCACGACCCCGTCGTCCTCTTCCCGGGCCAGATGGGAAAGGCGACGCAGGCGTCCTTCTCCTACGACTCGTGGGAGGCGCAGCAGGGCCTGACCTGCATGTCCTGCCACTCGATCGCCGAGGTCAAGGACGTG
>JANMPW010000369.1:0-3459 GCA_031370065.1 Acidobacteriota bacterium | reverse complement strand
AGCGATTTGCCGCCCTTCGCGAGGAATTCGACCGGCTGCGCCTCGAGTCCGACCGCCGCTGGTTTGGGTTTCTCGAGCGGTTCGACCAGGACATGAAGGGCGTCGTCCCGGCGGAGCTTCTGAGCGGCGAGGGCGCGAAGTGGATCGAGCGCAAGGGGCTTGTGTCGGCCGAAGCCGCCCGCGTACTCGACCTGGCGACGACGCAGGTCGACGTCCTCCACAAGTTTCTCGACGAGTGCCGGCGGCACTGTTCGCGGGCGGCCCTTCTCGTCGCGCGGGGCGGCTCGATCGGCGCCTGGAAGGCCGTCGGGTTTTCGCAGACCGGCGGCGACGACGAGGCGGTGCGGCAGATCTCGATGCCGCTGGCCGAGGGAGGCCTGTTGTCCCGCGTCATGACCGGCAACGCTCTGCGCCTGCCGGCATCGAACGAGGTCTCTTCGCTGCTGCGCGCGGCGAGGGTTTCCGACGCGGTCGCGATTCCGATGGTCGTGCGCGAGAAGATCTCGGGCGCGCTCTACGCGGACGTCGTTCTCGGCGAAGAAGGGAAGTTCGATCCGGATGCGCTGGGGCTGCTGACCTTCCTCGCGGGGCTCCTGGTGGACCGCCTCGCCTCGCGCAAGTTGAAGCCCGCTCCTGCCCTGCGGCTGCCCGAGGTCGCGAAGAAGGGCGAGGCCGTGGGCATGTGGATGGACGAGGCAGGCCCCGGCGCGGCCGTCGCCGAAGTGACCGCGGCCGAGCCGGCGCCCTCGGTCCGGTCGACCCCGGCGGCTCCCGTCCCGCCGGCGCCGTCGGAGCCCGAGGAGAAACCGGCCGGCGAAGCCTCGTTCATCGCGCCGGAGCCGCCCGCGGGCGCGGTCGCCGACGCGGGACGCCGGCTCGCCGGCCCGCTCGCCGAGATGTCGTCGGGCGACGAGCGGCGCGAGGAAGCGCGGCGCTTCGCGCGCCTGCTCGTCTCGGAGATCAAGCTCTACAATGAGCGCGCCGTCCTCGAAGGCCGCGAGCACGCCAATCTCTACGAGCGGCTGCGCGACGACATCGACCGCAGCCGTCAGATGTACGAGGAACGCATCCCGCAGGACGTCCGCGCCTCGAGTAATTTCTTCTACGAAGAGCTCGTGCTGATTCTCGCCGATGGCCGGCCCGAGGTTCTGGGGCTCTGATCCTTCCCCGGTGACCCTTGCTGGCCCCCGGCGTCTCTCGGTGAGGCGCGCGGCCCTCGCTCCCGCCCTGCTTCTGCTGGCGAGCTTCGCCGCAGCCGATATCGGCACCCCCGAGGCACCCGCCGACTTCGACACCGCCTTCGCCCGCGCGGCCGACCTCCTCGAAGCCGGCAAGCGCGCCGAAGCCGATGCGCTTCTCGAGCAGGTCCGCCGCAAGGCCGGCCAGCCCGCCTGGGATGCGCGCGCGGCATTCCTCCTGGGGCAGGACGACTCCCGCCGCCAGGACTTCAACGCCGCGGCCCTTCGCCTCGAGGCGCCGGCGTCGTCCATCGGCCTCGAGGCCTACCGGCACCTCGCGCGGGCGGAGGCGCTCGAGCTCGCGGACAGGCCCGACGAAGCGCTCGCGGCTGCGCGCCTCGCGTTTGACGCCGAGGGCCCTTTTGCCTTCCGCGTGCGCGCCGCGACCGTGCTCACGCGTCTTCTCGAAAAACGCCGCGAATACCGGGAGGCTGCGCAGGTGCTCGCGCTCGCGGCCGACGCCGCTGCGACGCCGGCGCAGGTTGCTGAAGTGTCCATCGCGCGGATTCGCGTGGGGCTTGCCGGCGGCGACCGGGCGGCCGTTGCCGACGCTGCGCGGATCCTCATTCTCGAATCGCCCACGACCGACGCCGCGAAAACGACGCCGGCATTTGTCCGGCAGGCTGCCGCCGATGCTGAGAAGAACCTGACGCCCGCCGGGCGGGGGCGACGCGGCAGCGCCCTCGTTGCCGCGGGCGACGCGCGGCGCGGCGTGCGACTGCTCGCGCAGGCCCGCCCCGCGGCGTGGCCCGAGGGAGAGCGCAGCCGCAATCTGCTCGGACTCGCGCGGGGCCAGCTCGCGCTGAAGAAGCCGAAGGACGCGGAAGCGACGGCCGCGCGGATCGCCGACGACGGCACGCTCGCTTCGGCGCAGGCCCGGCTCTTGCGCTGCGACCTCGTGGTCGCGAGGCTGAGCGGCAAGAGCAAGGCGGCGCTGGTCCTCGACGACCCGCGCCTTTCTCCCGTGCGGCAGGCGCTCGAAGCCCTGACGGCGCCATCGGTCCCGGCCTCGGTGCGGCGCAGCGCCCAGGAGCGGCTCGTGAAGCTGGCGGCCGACGGGGAAGACTTCGGCGGGGCGCTCGCGCGCGCGCGCAACCTGACCAACGACGCTCCGGGGACGACGGACGGCTTCGAGCCGCTGTGGCTTGCGGCCTGGAAGCGGTACCTCGCGGGCGACTACGCCGTCGCGCACGCGCGTTTCGAAGCACTGGCGCTGCTCTACACCGACATATCGCGCGCGCGACGGCTTGCTTACTGGAGGGCGCGGTGCCTCCTTGTGGAGGGCCGGCAGGCCGAGGCGCGGGCGATCTTCCAAACCCTCGCCGCGGCCACGCCGCCCGACATCTATGCGCGTTTTGCGCGCGGACACGCACCCGGCGGGCCGCCCCTCGAGCGTCCGGCGCTCAAAGACCCGTCCACGGCGACCGCCGCCTACGCGCGCGTGGACGAGCTCTTGCGCCTGCGCATGTTCGAGGAGGCGTCGGCCGAGGCGCGCACGCTCCCGCCCTCGCGCGGGAGGGACCTGCGCATGGCGCAGGCGGAGTTCGCGCTGGGCCGCTTCTCGACTGCGGCAATTGCGATCAAGCGCGCGCTGCCGGAGATCGGAACGGCCGAGGAGGGCCGGGTCCCGGAGGCGTGGCGGCGGCTCTACTATCCGATCGAAAAGAACGGTCTGCTCGCCGCACGCGCGAAGGAGGTTGAGCTCGATCCCTCGGTGCTCCGGGGCCTCGTGCGGCAAGAGAGCGTCTTCGACGCGCGCGCGCGGTCGCACGCCGGCGCCGTCGGTCTGATGCAGCTGATGCCGTCGACCGCGAAGAGCCTGTCGCGCTCGGTCCTGCACTCGCGATACCGCAACGATTTTCTCTACGACCCGGGCGCCAACGCCGCTCTCGGGGCCGCCTATTTGAAGCGGCTCATCGGCCAGTTCGACGGCTCGACGGTGCTGGCGCTGGCCGCCTACAACGGCGGGCCCTCGCGCATCGCCCGCATCGCCCGCGAGAACCCGCGGCTGTCGGAGGATGAGCTTTTCGAGTCGATCCCCATTTTCGAGACCCGCGACTACGTGCGACGAGTTTTGCTGTATTCGGAGTCTTACCGGGAGCTATACCCGTAGGGTGTCGTAGGGGCGGGGATTGCCCCGCCCGCGGGCGGCCCAAGGGCCGCCCCTACGGCCCCCGATAGCACGAGCGGCCTCGGCGCTTTTTTCACCACGACCCCTGCG
>JANMPW010000365.1:0-8343 GCA_031370065.1 Acidobacteriota bacterium | reverse complement strand
GCGCCGCGCGCGCGGAAGTTCCGGATTCTGGGCGACACCGCGATCCACGAGAAGTGCGGCGCGCCGTTCTGGACCGAGGTCGCCTCCGCGATGGAGGCGTCTTTCCGCAAGGGGGAGTTCACCGAGGGCGTCGTCCGCGGCGTCGAGCGGGTCGGCGAGGTTCTCGGCCGGCACTTCCCGCGCAAGTCGGGCGACCGGAACGAGCTCTCGAACGCGATCGACGAGGAGTGAAAATCGGAGCCTCACTCCCTGATTTCACTGGGACTTGACTTTGCCCCGAAAACCCTTATGATTCGCGGCTCCTATGTACGCCATTGTCCGCACCGGCGGTAAACAACTCAAGGTCGCCACAGGCGACATCGTGCGCGTCGAGAAGCCCGCCGGCGACGCCATCAAGAAGGGCGAGACGCTCGCGCTGTCCGGCCCGAGCGTGATCCTCGTCTCGGGCGACGGCGGCGTTCGCACGGGCGCCGAGGCGCTCAAGGGCGTGAAGGTCTCGGCGAAGGTCCTCGGCGAGATGCGGACCCGCAAGGTCCTCGTCTTCAAGAAGAAGCGCACCAAGCAGTACCGGCGCACCAAGGGCCATCGCCAGACGATGATCCAGGTCCGCATCGAAGCGATCGAAGGATAGGTAAGGGCCCGTGGCACATAAGAAAGGTCAGGGCTCTTCCCGCAACGGCCGCGACTCCAACTCCCAGCGCCTCGGCGTGAAGGCGTTCGGCGGCCAGAGCGTTCCGGGAGGAACGATCCTCGTGCGGCAGCGCGGCACGAAGTTTTTTGCCGGCCCGAACGTCGGGCGTGGCAAGGACGACACCCTGTTCGCGAAGGTGGCCGGCACGGTCCGCTTCCACGACAAGGGCCGCCTCGGCCGCCACATCTCGATCGAGACCGTCAACTAGCGGTTTCGCCCTCCGGGCTTCGCCCGCGTCGAGAGTCCAGAGTCGAGGGTTCAGAGTTGATCGTCTCCTCCCGCTCCTCTCGACTTTAGACCCTCAACCCTCAACCAATGTTCATCGACACCGCCGAAATCCAGGTCAAGGCGGGCGACGGCGGCAACGGCTGCATCGCTTTTCGCCGGGAGAAGTTCGTCCCGCGCGGCGGGCCCTCCGGCGGGGACGGCGGCCACGGCGGATCGGTCTGGGCGGTCGCCGACCCCTCCTACAACACGCTCTACCACCTGCGGCACCACAACAACTATCGCGGCGAGCGCGGCGAGCACGGCATGGGCTCGAACTGCCACGGCAAGACGGGAGTCGACGTCGAGGTGCACCTGCCGCTCGGTTCGGTCGTGACCGACGCCGAGAGCGGGGAGCGGCTGGCGGACCTGGTCACCGCGGGGCAGCGCGTGCTCCTCGTCAAGGGCGGCAACGGCGGCTGGGGCAACCAGCATTTCGCGACGCCGACGCGCCAGGCGCCGCGCTTTGCGAAGCCGGGCCTGCCCGGCGGGGAGCGCCGCCTCGCGATCGAGTTAAAGCTGCTCGCCGACGTCGCGATCATCGGTTTGCCGAACGCGGGAAAGTCCACCCTCATCTCGGCGATCTCGGCCGCGAAGCCGAAGATCGCCGACTATCCCTTCACGACCCTCGTGCCGCACCTCGGCGTCGTCACGTCGCACCACGACCAGCGCACGCTCGTCGTGGCCGACATCCCGGGCCTGATCGAGGGGGCGCACCGCGGGGCGGGCCTCGGCATCCGCTTTCTCAAGCACGTCGAACGCTGTCGGCTGCTGTGCCATCTCGTCGATGCCTCTGCGGAGGGAGACGCGGAATCGGACGTCGCGACGATCGAGCGGGAGCTCGAGCAGTTCTCGCCGGAAGTCGCGCGACGCCCTCGGATCCTCGCCGCGTCCAAGTGCGACGCCGTGTCCGATCCCGGGCGCATCGCCTCGATTCGCAGCGCGGCGCAAGCGCGCGGCCTGCCGTTTCTCGAGATCTCCGCGGCGACGGGCGCCGGTTTGAGGGCGCTGGTGGGACACCTCTTCCACGACGTGCAGGAGGAGGAGCCCGCGAGCGTAGACTCCCCGTCGTGAGAATCGGCGTCTTCGGCGGCACGTTCGACCCTGTCCACAACGGCCACGTGCTCCCTGTGGAAGCCGCGGCGATGAAGTTCCAGCTGCGGCGGGTCCTCTACGTTCCGGCCCGTCTTTCACCGCACAAGGAAAGGCCGCCCACCGATGCGCGCCACCGGGTCGCTATGCTCGCCCTGGCTCTCTCGGGCCGCCCCGACTGGTCGATCAATCTGGAGGAGCTCGATCGCGAGCCGCCGTCGTGGACGGTCGACACGCTGCGGTCGATCGCCGCGCGGCATCCAGGCGACGAGCTCTGGCTCCTCATGGGGACCGACATTCTCGCCGGATTCGCGCGCTGGCGCGAGCCCGAGGCGATCCTCGGACTCGCGCGGATCGCCGCCTTTCACCGCGAGCCGTACGTCGGGCCAAAGCTGAGCGTGCCTGAGGTGCCAGGTCTTGCGGATCGGTTGGCGATTTTCGACGCGGGATCGGTTAATATCTCCGCGACGGATCTTCGGAACGATCTGGCGGCGGGCAAGGGGATCGGCGGCAGGGTTCCGGGGCCGGTCGCGGAGTACGTCACGAAGCACGGTCTCTACAAGCCCGGGATGTCTCAGCGTTGAAGCCCGGCTTCTCCTCCCAGGACAGGGTCCGGGAAGGTCTCATCGCGGCGCTCGACCGCAAAGCCGCCGCCGTCCTCGTCTTCAATCTGATCGACCTGACCACGATGGCGGACTATTTCGTCCTCTCGACCGCCAGCTCCGACCGCCAGGCCCGCGCCATCGCGGACGCCATCGTCGAGAAGCTCGGACCCGCAAACTCGGTCGAGGGCATGCAGAGCGCCCGCTGGATCCTGATGGACTACGGCGACGTCGTCTTCCACGTCTTCCTGGAAGAGGCCCGGCGGTTCTACGCCCTCGAGCGCCTGTGGGGCGATGCGCCAAATGACACGGGCCATTTCGCGGCGAGCTAGCGCCGCGGCCCATGACGAAAAGCCCGTCCGGCGGACTGCGCACGCAATTCCGGACGCGCAACCGCGCCCTCGGTCGCGAGATCGCCTCGCTCGATCGGGCCGCGGACCTGCCCTCGACCATCCTGCTCCTCGGAGAGAGCGGCACCGGGAAGGACCGCCTGGCCCGCGCGATCCATGACGTCTCCTCCCGGGCCGCGCGCCCCTTCGTTCGCATCGACGCCGCGAACCTATCCGAGGAGCTCTTCGAGAGCGAGCTGTTCGGCCACGAGCGCGGGGCCTTCACGGGAGCCTTCGCGGCGAAGAAGGGTCTGCTCGAGGTCGCCGAGGACGGGACCGTCTATCTCGACGACGTCTCGTCGCTCTCGCCGGCGGCGCAGGCGAAGTTCCTGCGGGTCCTGCAGGAGAAGAATTTTCGGCGGCTTTCCGGCGTCGCGACGCACCCGTTCCGGGCGCGGCTGATCGTGTCCTCGCGCCGCGACCTCGCGGTCCTCGTCGAGCAGGGGGCCTTCCGCGACGATTTCTTCTATCGCATCGACGTCGTGTCCGTGCGGCTCCCACGCCTGGCCGACCGGCGCGAAGACATCCTGCCGCTCGCGCGCGAATTCCTGAAGCGCGCCGCGCGCGCATACATGCGGCCCGCGCGGCAATTCACGCCGGAGGCGGAGAAGACGCTCCTGCGCCACTCCTGGCCCGGCAACGTGCGTGAGCTCCTCCACGTCGTCGACAAGGCCGTCCTCACGGCCGACGCAGCCGAGATCGGTCCGGAGGACCTTCCGACCGGCGCGCTCGGCGCTCCCGAGTCGCTGCTCGCGGCAGCCACCGAGAACCGCTGGACGCTGAAGGAGTTCACAGACGCATATATCGACGAGACGCTGCGCAGGGCGGGCGGCAATCGGTCGCTCGCGGCCAAGAGACTCGGCGTTTCGCGCAAGTTCCTGTGGGAGCGGGAAAAGAAGTGAGGGCATTCATAGGCCGTTGAATGACGGTATCGGCTGAACTTCTGGCCGAAATCGGCTATCATTCCGGATCCAAAAAAAGAGCCCCTGTGCTCGTGTCAGGGGCCCGAGAAAAGGAGACCCACGAATGCCTTCGACAGCGACCAAGGCCGCGCGGATGACCAAGAGGGACATGGAGAAGTTCCGCCGGCCCCTCGAAGAGAAGAAGGCGATGGTTTCGGCCGAGATCGTCAAGACTCGCAGCGCCGGGGAGGAGACGACGGAAGAAGCGACGCAGGACATCGCCGACAAGGCGGTCTCCTCCTACACGCGGGAGTTCCTCTACTCGCTGACCGACGGCGAGCGCTCGACCCTGCTTCAGATCGACGACGCCATCGCTCGGATCGACGACGTGACCTACGGCAACTGCATTCACTGCGGCTCGCTTCTGGCGGAGAAGCGGCTCAATGCGGTTCCCTGGGCGCCCTACTGTCTCGACTGCCAGGAGCTCGAAGAGAAGGGGATGCTCCAGGACTAGTTCCCATTAGACTGCCCCCGCATGGCGAAGTCCGCGTTTTCCGAGCAGGCCGTCCCGAAGTTTGCCGACGCGCCAGCGGCCATCCTCGTCGTCGGCGACGTGGACTTCTTCGTGGAGGAGGCGGCCGCCCGCGTGCGCGAGGCGCTCGGCGGCGAGGACGCGGAGGTGCTCCGGTTCGAGGACGATGCGCCCGCGGAGGCGGCGTCGGATGCGCTGCTGAATCGCTCGCTCTTCTCGCTCCGGCGGATCGTCGAGCTCGACATCTCGCGGCTGCTCGGCACCGACTCTCCGGGCCGCCTGGTGACGAAGGCGCTCGCGGCGTGGGGCAAGGGCGGAGCGGGCGGACGGCGCGAGGCCTTCAAACACGCTCGGGCGCTGCTCGCGGCGCTCGACCTGCCCGCGGGCGCGGACCCGACCGAGAACGCGGAGGCGGCCGCCCGGCGGGTCCGAAAGAAGGACGACGCCCCGCTGCTCGCCGAGATCCTGAAGGAACTGCCCGAGGAGAAGAGCGGGGGGCCGGCGGTGCTCAAGGCCGCGCTACGCGTGCTTCTCGAGCGGGGGCAGAACGATGGCACGGTGGCGCTGCTGACGGCGGTCTCGCCGCCGGCAGGCGTGGACCTGCTGCAGGAGATCACGGCCCGTGGCCTCGTTTTCGAGACCTCGGTCGGCGACGAGCCGGGACCGGCCCTGCGGCGGCTCGCCGAGAAGCTCGCGAAGGAACGGGAGGTCGTGCTGAATTCCGCCGCAATCGACCGTCTGCTGACGCGCACCGACGCGGACGCCGCCAGCTTCGCCGCGGAGCTCGCAAAGCTGCTCGAGTGGGCCGGCAAGGGCGGGCGGATCCGCGCCGCCGACGTCGAGGCGAACGTCGAGGACGAAGCCTCGGAGGACGTGTACGGACTCTTCGATGCGATCGGCCGCCGGAACGCGGGAGACGCGCTTCAGCGGCTCGAGCGGCTCTTCGATGGCCGGGACGTGCGCCAGGGCGACCGGGCGTTCGAGAAGATCGAGGAGATCTGGCCCATCCAGCTCTTCGGCATGATCGCGGGCGAGGTCCGGCGCATGGTGCTCCTGCGCTCCCGCCTCGACGATGCCGGCCCCGGAGGCTTCGACGCCTCGATGCCTTATCCCGCGTTCCAGGCCCGGGTCCTGCCGTGGCTGCTGGCGCCGGTGGCGCCCTATGGACGTTCGCCCTTCGAGGGCTCGAAGGGCCCCCCTCATCCGTTCGCGCTCTACAAGGCGGCCCAGCGCTCCTCCCGGTTCAGCTCGCGCGAGCTGGCGCGGGCGCTCTCGCGGGCGGCCGACGTGGACGTGCGGCTCAAGACCTCGGCGCCGGTCGTGGAGACGATCTCGGTGTATGTCGGGGAGTTAATCGCGGGGGTGGCGTCTAGGCGGTAGGAATTGCGGGGGACGGCGCCGCTTGCGCGGTCGCCGCCCTGTCTTTGGGGAAGGTATCGATGTCTAATTGAGTATACGGAGCGAAATGCCTGAGAGTTTCATCCTCGATCTCGCGCCCCGAACTGCCCTGATCACGGGAGGTTCCCGAGGCATCGGCCGGGCGGCCGCGGGCCTGCTCGCCAGGGCGGGCGCCCGCGTGGCGATCAACTACCTGCGCGACGAAGCCTCGGCCAACGCGGCAGTGCGCGAGATCCGCGCGGCGGGCGGCGAGGCGATGGCGCTCGCGGGCGACGTCTCGCAGCCGGACCAGGCGCGCCAGCTCGTGCGCGACGTCGTCACCGCCTGGGAGCGGCTGGACATCGTCATCAACAACGCCGGCATCTGGGACGAGGACGTGGCGGGGCAGGGCCGCGTCGACGTCTGGGACCGCACCTACGCGATCAACCAGCGCGGGACCTTTCTGGTGACCGACGCTGCCATTGCCCATCTCGAGAAGACGGGCGGGTCGATCGTCTTCGTCTCCTCAACGGCGGGTCAGCGCGGGGAGGCGCGGCACTCGGCCTACGCCGCCTCGAAGGGCGCGCTCATCTCGTACACGAAGTCGTTGGCCGCCGAGCTCGGGCCCCGGGGCATCCGAGTCAACTGCGTTGCGCCGGGCTGGGTGGACACCGACATGTCCGCCGGGACGCTGAGCAACCCGATCGAACGCACCGAGATCGAGAAGGCGATCCCGATCGGCCGTGTCGCGTCGGCGGCCGACATCGCCGGGCCGATCCTCTTTCTCGTGTCGGACCTCGCGCGGCACGTCCAGGGCGAGGTCTTGAACGTCAACGGCGGGAGCGTGCTGGCGGGATAGGCTTGTCGGGGCGGCCCTTGGGCCGCCCGCGGGCGGGGACTCGCCGTAGGCAACGCTGGCCGGAGGCCGGCGGTTACCCCCGCGGGGGTGGGGGCCGGATGGAAAAGCTCGACCGCAGGGACCTTCGATTCATCGTCGCCTGCCTCATCGTGAGCGCGGCCGGCGCGGCCGTGACGAGCGTCCTCTTCCGCCGCGCGTTCCCCGAGGCTTCGATCAAGTTCGAGGTCGATCGCGCAGGGGCGCGTGTCGTCGCCGAAAAGCTGCTGCAGGAGCTCGGGCGCGACATCGCGGGCGCCCGGTTCGCGGGGGAATTCGCCGTCGACGAGACGGCAAAGGTCTACCTCGAGCGCGAGCTCGGCCTCGAGCGCGCCGGGAAGATCTACGGGCGCGAAGCGAAGATCTGGCAGTGGCGGATGCGCTGGTTTCGCTCCGGGGTCAAGGAAGAGGAATACGTCACGGTCTCGCCGCTGGGTGAGCTGATCGGCTTCGCCTCCATGCAGAAGGAGGATGCGCCGGGAGCGCGCCTCCCGGAGGCGCAAGCCCGCGCGATCGCCCGGCACTTTCTCGCCTCGCGGCAGCTTTCCGAGGCCGCGCTCCAACCGATCGAGGCCACGCCCCTGTCGCGCCCGAATCGCACGGACTGGACGTTCGTGGACGAGAGGTCCGGCGAGCGGTTCGCAGACGCGACGGTTCGGTTTGCGACCACCGTGGCGGGCGACCGCGTTACGGGGTTTTCCGAGTTCGTGCACGTTCCGGAAGCCTGGACGCGGGACTATCAGCGGCTGCGCTCGAAGAACGAGGCGGCCGGCCAGATCGCCACGTTTGCCCTGTTCGCGACGATGATCGCGATGCTCGCCGTCCTCGTCCGCAAGATCGTGCTCAAGGACGTGCGCTGGAAGCTCGTCGGCGCCTTCGGCGGGATCGCCTTCGTTCTGGCCCTCCTGTCCATGGTGAACGGGCTGCCGTTGACGCTCTGGGGCTATGACACGGCGAGCCCGCTCTCGGCCTACCTCGCGGAGCAGCTCGTGCGCGGGATTCTCGGCGCGGTGGCCACCGGCGCCGGTATCGCGATCGTCGTAGCCGCAGCCGAGCCCATCTACCGGGAGCGGTTTCCCCGCCAGTTCTCGCTCGACGGCGCCTTCTGCGCCCGCGGGATCCAGACGAAGTCGTTCTTGTGCAGCGTCCTCCTCGGCTACGCGCTCGTCGCGTTCTTTTTCGCCTACCAGGCGGTCTTCTACGTCGTGGCGGGACACTTCGGGGCCTGGTCCCCGGCCGAGGTCCCCTACGACGACATGCTCAACACGGCGCTCCCGTGGGCCACGGTGCTGCTCATCGGCTTCCTCCCGGCGGTCACCGAGGAGGGGATCAGCCGGATGTTCTCGATCTCGTTCCTCGACCGGCTGGGTGCCGGGCGCGTGCTCGCCGTCGTGGTGCCGGCGTTCATCTGGGGCTTCGGCCATTCCACGTACCCGAACCAGCCCTTCTACATCCGCGGTCTCGAGGTGGGCCTGGCCGGCGTATTGATGGGGTTCCTGATGCTGCGGTACGGCGTGGTGCCTCTGCTCGTCTGGCATTTCACCGTGGACGCGCTCTACACGGCGCTCGTGCTGCTGCGGTCGGGCAATTCGTACTACG
>JANMPW010000334.1:0-2225 GCA_031370065.1 Acidobacteriota bacterium | reverse complement strand
GCCATGGCCACCGGCGCCGCCGCCGAACAGCCGCAACCGACCCCGATCTTTCCCGACCTCGCGTTCGTCGGGGTGGGCGGCGATAGCGTCCAGCTCTCGCAGCTCAAGGGCAACGTCGTCCTGTTGAACGTCTGGGCGACCTGGTGCGGCCCCTGCAAGCAGGAGCTCCCGCTCGTCCAGAAGATGTACGACACCTACAGCGATCGCAACTTCGTCGTCGTCTCGGTCAACGTCGACGGCGATAAGAGACGGGTTGGCCCGTTCCTCAAGCAATTCAACATTTCCATCCCGGTCTACTACGCCGCGCCGGAGGACGCCGGTCCGCTGACGGCGGGCGGCATCCCGTCGACCTTCATCCTCGGCCCGGACCGCACCCTGGTCGACCGCGCTGTCGGCTACTCCCCCGCCTGGGAGGACCGCTGGAAGAAGGTCGTCGAAAAGTATCTGAAGCCCCGGAAGTAACCCCGAGCGCCGCTCGGGGCGTCAGCAGCTATGGGAGGCCTCCCGATGAAAACCCGTTTTCTTCTGATCGTCCTCGTTGCAGCCCTCCTGTGCGCCGGCTCCGCCAGCGCCCAGCTGCGTAGCGGCACCGTCGAGCTCAACGGCTTCGCGGGTTACCTTTTTGGCGGCGACCTCGGCCACGGACCGGCCGACATCAACGTTCCCTACCCCTACCACGTGGACATCGCCAACGACCTCAACTACGGCGGTCGCCTTGGGTACAACTTCAACAGCATTTTCGAGGCCGAGTTCGAGTACGCGCGCACGAGAACGTCCTTCGTGCAGAACCCGGACCGCGGCAACCTCCCCGACGTCGAGTTTGGCAACCTGACGATCCAGTACTTCATGGGTTACCTCACGTTCAACTTCGGGCACGGCCGCGTGGTGCCGTACTTCACGATCGGAGGGGGAGTGGGCGACTTCGATTCGAACTTTGCCGGCATCCTCCAGACGCGGTCGCGCTCGCGCGGCACCGCTGCGATCGGCGGAGGCGTGAAGTACTTCTTCAACTCGCACTTCGGGATCCGCGCCGACGGGCGCGCCTACTCGAGCTACCTCGGCAGCGAGACGATCGTCTGCGGGCCGTACTACTCCTGCACCCAGACGAACTGGGTCACGAACTTCGTCGCCAACGGCGGCATCGTCATCGCGTTCTAGCAGGGGCGGGGCAAGCCCCGCCCGCGGGCGGCCCAACCCGTAGGGAACGCCATGCGCAGCACGGCGGTAACGGCCGCCCCTACGACCTCTCGGTCTAGGCGTGCCGCGTCACGGTGATCCGGCGGGCCTCGCCGCCGGGCAGCGTCTCGATCCGAACCTCCACCGTCGGGGCGAGTAGGCCGCGAATCGCGGTCCGCGGCCACTCGACACACACCGGCGCCCCAGCGACAGAGTCGGGAAGCCCCAGCGCCTCGAGGTCCTGCCGCGTGTCGGCCAGCCGATAGAGGTCGAGGTGGCGCAGCACGATCGCGCCGGCATCGCCGGCGTACTCGTTGACGAGGGCAAAAGTCGGCGATGCCACCTCGCGCGCCCGAGCCCCGAGACCCCGGGCGAGCCCGCGGGCAAAAGTGGTCTTTCCCGCGCCGAGATCCCCCTGGAGGTACACGACGTCGCTCTGACCGAGCGTACCGGCCAGCCGCTCCGCATTCGCCTCGGTCTGCGCCTCGCCGCGAGCGATGACCGCTTCGGGCTCACTCATGCGCGAGCGGACGAAAGCGCAGCGCGGCGCGTACGCCCGGGACCGCGTCCGCGACCTCGTGGGCGAGAAGGCCCGCGTCGCCGAAAAGCGGCGCGAGGGAATCCGCGGCTGCGCCGTGCAGCCATGCGCCGGCCACCGCGGCCTCCCTCAGCGCCAGGCCGCCGCAGAGCAGCGCTCCGATCACGCCGGCAAGGACGTCGCCCGACCCGGCGGTCGCGAGCAGCGGGGAACCCGTCGGGTTCACTGCGATCCCGCCCGAGGGCTCGGCGACGAGGCTGTGCGCGCCCTTGAGCACGACGACCGCTCGGGTCCTTCTCGCCAGGGCGCGCGCGGCCCCGAGGCGGTCCGATTGAATCTTCGTTGAAGTCGTCGAGAGCAGGCGCGCGGCTTCGCCCGGATGCGGCGTCAGCACGGTCGGGCCGCGTCGCCGCCGGAAGAATTGGGTGCGCCCGGCGAAGGCGTTCAGCGCGTCGGCGTCGGCAACGACCGGAACACGCGCGCCCGCAAGGACCGATTCGAGGAAACGCGC
>JANMPW010000319.1:0-2356 GCA_031370065.1 Acidobacteriota bacterium | reverse complement strand
CCGACCCCGATCAGTTGCCGCGTGGCCCCAGCCGGGTTCGCGAGAGGGCCGAGCGCGTTGAAGATGGTGCGGATGCCGAGCTCGCGCCGCACAGTGCCGAGCTCCTTCATCGCCGGGTGGAACGCCGGCGCAAAGAGAAAGACGATTCCTACTTCGTCGAGCACGCGCCCGGCGCGGGCGGGATCGAGGTCGACCCGGACCCCGCTCGCTTCGAGCACGTCGGCCGAGCCCACGCGTGAGGAGATCGAGCGGTTGCCGTGCTTGGCCACCGCTGCCCCCGCGCCCGCCGCCACGATCGCGGCGGCAGTAGAGACGTTGAAGAGATTCCTTCCGAGCCCGCCCGGGCCGCACGTGTCGAGCAGCGGGGAGCGCCGGCTCTCGACGCGCCGCATCCGACGGCGCAGGGCCGTGACCGCTCCCGCGATCTCTTCGGACGTCTCCCCGCGCGTCGCGATGCCGAGCAGGATCGCGCCCTTCTGCGCCTCGGTCGCCCGGCCGTCCATGAGATCGCCGAAGGCCTCCTCGGCGAGCGAGCGCGGAAGCGATTTTCTCGCCGCGACGATCCGCAGCGCCTCGGCGACGCTCGGCGTCACGCCCGCACCCCGAGAAAGTTCGCCAGGAGCTTCTCTCCTTCCGGCGTCAGCACGGACTCCGGATGGAACTGGACTCCGTACACGGGCTTCGAGCGGTGCGCGAGGGCCATGGCGAGGCCATCGTCGCTGTGCGCCGTGATGATGAGATCGGCGGGCAACCCTTCTTCCCGGACCACGAGCGAATGGTACCGCCCGGCCTCGAAGGGGTTGGCGATCCCGTCGAAAAGCCAGGACCCGTCGTGCCGGACTGGCGAGCTCTTGCCGTGCCTCGGCGCCGGCGCGCGCTCGACGGTCCCGCCATGACAAACCGCGATGGCCTGGTGACCGAGGCAGACGCCGAGCACCGGCAGGCCGGCGCGTTCGGCCGCGGCGATCATCTCGATCGAGCGGCCGGCTTTTTCCGGGCGTCCGGGACCGGGCGAGATCACGATCGCGCGCGGCCGCCGCTCGAGGACTTCTTCCGGCTCGAATCGATCGTTGCGGGCGACCTCGACCCGGTCGTCGAGCTTCCCGAGCGCCTGCACGAGGTTGTAGGTGAACGAGTCGTAGTTGTCGACGATGAAAATCATGGGGAGCCGTGCGTCGTCATGCCGAACCACTCGCGGGCGAGATCGATGGCGGTGAAGAGCGCGCGGGCCTTGGACTCGGCCTCGGCGTATTCCTTCTCGGGGACGGAGTCGGCGACGATGCCGGCGCCCGCCTGGACGCGCCACAGCCCCTTCTCGACCACGGCCGTTCGGATCGCGATCGCCATGTCGCAGTTTCCGGCAACATCGAAGTAACCGACCGCGCCCCCGTAGACGCCGCGCCGGGCATTTTCGAGGGCGTCGATCAACTCCATCGCACGGATCTTCGGCGCGCCCGTCAGCGTGCCGGCCGGAAAGCAGGCGGCCAAGGCGTCCGCCGCGCTCCGCCCGGCCGCAAGCCGCCCGCGGACCTCGGAAACGAGGTGCTGGACGTGGGAGAACTTCTCCACCGCCGCGTACCGGGGAACGGTCACACTTGCGATCTCGCAGACGCGGCCGAGATCGTTGCGGGCCAGATCCACGAGCATCACGTGCTCGGCGCGCTCCTTGGGATCGGCAAGCAGCGACTCCGCGAGAAGCGCGTCTTCTACGGGCGTCACGCCGCGGGGAACCGTCCCCGCGATCGGGCGCGTCTCCACCTCCCGACCGCGGCATCGGACGAGCATCTCGGGGGAGGAGCCGAGGATGCTCGCCTCCCGCGTCTCGAGGAAGTAGAGATACGGCGACGGATTCAGAGCGCGCAGGGCGCGGTACACGTCGAAGGGGTCGAGACCAACGCGAGCGGTCCAGCGCTGCGAAAGAACGCACTGATAGACCTCGCCGGCGACAATGGCTTCCTGGATTGCGCCGACGGCGTCGAGGAAAATCTGCTTCGGCATGAGCGGCACGAAGTCCCCTGACGCAGCGGCCGCCTCGCGCCGAGGCGGGTCCGGCCTGCCGAGGAAGGCCTCCAGTCGGTCGAGCCGCGCGACGGCGCCGTCCACTTCGCGCTCCGCGTCGGAGCTCCCGGTGAGGTCGAGTGTCGTCAGGAGCAGCAGGCGCTGCCGCGGATGGTCGAAGGCGGCGACGGCGTCGTAAAGCAGGAACAAAGCGTCCGGAATCCCCCCCTCGCGAGTGTGCCGGTCCGGGATCTCCTCCAAGAGACGCACGGCGTCGTAGCAAAGGTAACCGACGGCGCCAGCCGCCAGCGGCGGCAGCTCCGGGTCGGGCACGAAGCACTCCCGCACCACGATCCGC